>CAZNHE010000051.1:0-19043 GCA_964572735.1 uncultured Chitinophagales bacterium
CCTGCATTCCTGCCTTGTCAATTAGCTCCTTTTTGGCGATTATAGGCTGTACTTATTTGACAACCCGCCAAAAGAGAGGATCATGAAACGGATACGATGCGTTCTATGTGTGATATTGTTGCTCAGCCTGGCCGTAGCGGTACGCCTGCCGGCACAGGATCTGGCTTCTTTCGAAAAAAAGGTTACCACTTTCACCCTGGATAACGGCCTCCGTTTCATCATCATAAAAAGAGATGTTGCCCCCGTTGTCAGTTTCGTCTCGTTTGTCAATGCAGGGTCGGTGAATGAGCCGATTGGGAAGAGCGGAGAGGCGCATGTGCTGGAGCATATGGCTTTCAAAGGCACGACCACTATAGGCACAACGAACTGGAAGAAGGAAAAGCCGGTGCTTAAAGCAGAAGACCAGGCTTATGAGAAATGGTTCCGCGCTACGATAGTCCCCAAACCTGACTCCGCAGCAATCAGTCAGGATTGGTCTCATTTCAAAAAGTTAGAGGCCGAGGCAGGAAAATATGTGAAGAATAACGAATTCTCACGGATCATCGACCGGAACGGCGGAGTAGGAATGAATGCCCAGACCAGCAGCGATCAGACCGTCTTTTTCTACAGCCTGCCGGCCAACCGCGCCGAACTCTGGTTCAGTCTGGAATCGGATCGTTTCATGCATCCGGTATTCCGCCAGTTTTACAAGGAAAAGAACGTGATTATGGAAGAACGCCGGATGCGCGTCGATTCCAACCCGGTAGGCCGTTTGCTTGAGGAATTCCTGAATGTGGCATACAGCGCGAGTCCATATGGAACCCCCACAATCGGCTGGCCCTCCGGTATCAAATCGACGACAATGGCTGATGTGAGGAAGTTTTACAACACCTATTACGTGCCCACCAATATCGTAATGGCCATCGCAGGAGATGTGGATCCTGTTCAGATGAAAAAATGGGCGGAGGAATATTTCGGCCGGATGCCCGCCAGACCCGAGGCTCCGCCGATGACGGTCCGGGAACCAAAACAGCATGGTGAACGCCGGTTTGTCATCCATGAAAATACACGTCCCTGGTATATCGCAGGTTATCATACGGTCAGTGCCGATAATCCGGATGCCAAACCGCTTCAATTGCTTGCTTCCATCTTGTCGGACGGACGAACATCGATCCTCTACAGGAAAATGGTTGAAGACCGGCAGGTCGCCCTGAACGTAGGCGCTTTTAACGGGTTTCCGGGCGACAAATACCAATCCATGTTTCTGACATATGTTGTGCCCAATCGGGGAGTGTCCGTCGATACGGTACAGGCAATCATGGATCGTGAAATTGAGAAGATTAAACAGCATGGAGTCACTGAGGAAGAACTCGAACGGGCAAAGACCAATGCCCGGGCTTCGCTGGTCCGCAGTCTCAATTCCAATATGGGGCTTGCCATGGCATTTGCCCGGGCCGAGGCGCAACAGGGCGACTGGCGTACTGTATTTACCGATGTCAAAGCCCTGGAAAAAGTTACTCCGGATGATATCCGGCGGGTGGCCGGGAAATACCTGGTTCCCTCCAACCGGACGGTCGGGATTATCGAGCCGGGGAAACAAGAAGCTCCCACTGCCGAAATCCGATGATTCTCCAACCTGAAAATAAATGATCTTCCTCATGAAACGACTCGTCCCCTTATTCCTGCTGCTTTTCATCGTATCTTTATCCGTCAGTTATGCACAGGAACCCTATAATAAACTAACCTATCCACCGCTACAGCCTTACAAACTTCCCAAAATCGAACAATTCACCCTGGGCAACGGGGTAAAGGTATTCCTGCTTCCCGATCACGAACTGCCGCTTATCAACGTGCACGTGATCGTCCGCGCAGGCTCCGTGGAAGATCCCGAGGGAAAAACAGGGCTCGCAGAATTAACCGCCTCCGTCATGCGCGACGGCGGATCGATACGCTATCCGGCCGATTCTTTGAATAAGGTCCTGGAGGACAAGGCTGCAAAACTGAGTATCGGGATGAATTTCGCCTCCGGATCGGCAAATCTGAATGTTCTGAAGGAAGATTTTCGGGACCTGCTTCCGGTTTTCACTGATGTGCTGAGGAATCCTGCCTTCCCGGAAGAGAAGATCGCTCTTGATAAAAAGCAGGACAAAAGCCTGATTTCCCGCCGGAACGATAACGCGCAATCCATTGCCTTTCGTGAATTCAGCCGGCTGATCTACGGTCCGCACTCCGTTTACGGACGACTCGAACAGTATCAAACCATCAATAACATCACCAAAGCCGATCTCGAAGCTTTTCACAAAAAGGCGTTTGTGGGCAAAAATCTGATGGTAGGTGTTGTGGGCGATTTCGACCCTCAATCGATGAAGGAGATGATCCGTTCGGCTTTCGGGAAATTTCCCACAGGGGAAAAAACCGACCTGGATTTTCCGAAGATCAATTACCGGTACAAACAAACCATCAACCTGATCGATAAACCGGATGTCAACCAAAGCATCGTTTTAATGGGGCACATCGGCGGGTTCCGCAAAAACCCGGATTATGCCGCCCTCCAGGTGATGAATGAGATCCTGAGCGGCGGGTTTTCAGGCCGGCTGATGCAGCATATCCGTACCGATCTCGGACTCGCCTACGCGGTTTTCGGCAGCTACGAGAGCAATGTCTTTTACCCGGGCGTGTTTTATGCAGGCGTCATGACAAAGAGCGCCACCACGGCCGAGGCTGCCAGTGCAGTGATCAGGGAGATCAGAAGACTGAAGCAGAACGGCGTCACCGATAAGGAGCTGAAAGACACCAAAGAAAGATTCCTGAACTCTCTGGTTTTCCACTACGACAGCCGCAGCAAGATCCTGAATTACAAGATGAAAAATGCCTATCTCGGGCTGCCGCCGGATGAATTCGAGCAGTATGTAAAGAATGTGAAAAAGGTGACGACAGCCGACGTGCAGCGGGTGGCACGCAAATACCTGAAACCTGATGAAATGCAGATCCTCGTAGTAGGCAACGCCTCCCAGATCGGAAACCAGCTCGATAAATTCGGCAAGGTCAACCGGATTGACATTACCATTCCAAAACCGAAACCTGCAATACCGGCGATCGGATCGAAAGGGATGTAAGTTGTTGTAAGACAATTCTGTGTCCGCCAGCTGAAGCTGACAGCAAGGGCGGCGAGGATTTTTTTATGATCTATTGATGTAACAAAAGCCTGGAATAATGCTTGTGATAGATCAGGGAGATGGGGAGCCCTATTAAGAACATCAGGAAAGCAATTTCAAATAAGAACTGACTCATTTGGAAAGGCATTTTCGGGGTCATAGACAAAGGCAGCACAACCAGATTCATTACTACCCAGATTAACATGCCATAGCCTAATCCTGCCGGAATCTTGTGCCGCGGGGACATTTTCACCTTTGGATAAATGACGAAGAACAAGAACGTCCATATAAACGCGATACAATAGTGAAAAAGCAGCCCCAGCAAAGCGGACGGCATTCCCCCGGAAAATGATTTCTGGCCAAGAACTCCGCTCGCTATAAATTGAAGCACTATTGTTGGATGTACACCCGACCGCAGGTAATTGTAGACAAAGGCGGAAGCAATATCTAAAGAACCTACCAGCAGGCCAGTACGGAATATTATCCTGAAGAGAGCCTCTTTATTTTGAAGTCCGGCATTCATGACTTTAACCAGTTATGTAACATCCTCCGAAAGAACTGTAAGAAAACAACTATTCATCCAGAAAGTATTGATAGGCAATTGTTTCCAAACAGACCACTGGAAATTTATAAAGAATATTGAACAGAGCAATATCCTGATGATATTTAATACTATTTCCGGTGCAGAATTCTCCGGGTTTTTCCCGGAGGAGGATGAAGTACACGGGTTAATACAACGGCCCCCACGATCATCCTTTGTGCCTGCTTCATGATCATGTCGGTTTCTTCTTTGCCGCAAGGGATACTATGGATTCGCAAAGTGGACAAAAGTTACTTCCTGGCTAACCCGGCACTCTCTCCGGGATTATTGCGGTTCATTTTTCCCCTTTTGATCATCAATATTGCGAAAAATCGTGCGTATCAGGGGCGAAACCAGCCAAGGAGCGTGGCCGCCACGACCAGCAGATACACAACCAGCGATGTATTCCAGCATTTCCTCCATTGGGTACGTTGTGCAGCGGTAAGCTTATCTTCAGGCACCGCACGAAGCAATTTTTTGAGTTTGATGCCACGCGGGATGGACCCGCTGAACACAACGATCAGGATAACGGCAAAAATCGCCTGCATGAAGGCCAGCCAGGCAAATGTGGAGAACGGAAACCACCCCCACTGTGGTCCGGACGGTATCGACACCATGACTCCGCCCGAAATCAGAATTCCAGCGATGGCGATATGCCCGCCCAGACCGGAAATCTTCCGTTCCTTTTTAACAAGCAGTTTCTCCCGGTCTGTTCCGAATGCCTGGTATATGGCATTGCGGAAAAACAGGCTCGCAACAAAGACGGCCAGCCAGATGATGTAAGAGACGATGTGAATCCACAGAAATATGTTGTAGATCATGATAATATCAGGTTTGGATTTCCCGGCCGCAGGCTATCTGTTCTGCGACCGTTCACTCTCATACATCGCGGCGATCTCGGCTGCATAACGTTGTTCTATAATCCGCCGCCTGATTTTAAGGGTGGGTGTCAGTTCTCCCGACTCGATCGTGAATTCGGTGTTCAGCAATTTAAAACGCCGGATTTTTTCATGAGAAGGCAGCTGTGCTGAAAATCGCTTTATCTCGTGCTCGTATAACCCGATTATTTCAGGGTGGTCGAGCAGTTCCCTGTCATTTCCCGCTTTCAGCTGATGCTCAGCGGCATATCTGTGCAGCTGCTCCATATCGGGGACGATCAATGTTGTCATATAATTCTGCTTCTCTCCAACAACTACCGCCTGATCAATATATACGCTTGTTTTCAACAAATCTTCAATCGGACCCGGGTATATATTTTTGCCCCCGGAGTTTACGATCATATGTTTTAAACGATCGGTAATCTTCAGGTGCCCCTGCTCAAACCGGCCGATATCTCCTGTATGAAACCAGCCGTCCCTGTCGATTGCTTCCCGGGTGTCTTCGGGTTTACCCCAGTATCCTTTCATTACATTAGGACCCTTGCACACGATCTCACCCGCTTCGCTGCTCACGTGATCGGAAGAAGTTCCGCCGCTTACTTCCGCTATGATCTTTCCGTCCGTCAATTGCCGGATACCAACCGTCACTCCCGGCAGAACAGGTCCGACCGATCCGACCCGCGGATCTTCCAGCAGATTAACCGAGATGATGGGCGAGGTTTCCGTCAATCCGTATCCTTCCAGTATTTTGATGCCGGCCGCTCTGAAGAATCCGCCGACTTCGGGCGACAACGCCGCGCCCCCGGATACAAAAAACTTGATGTTCCCACCCGTTCGCCGCCTTAATTTGTCAAAAACCAGCCGGTCGGCCAGCCTCCGCTGCAAAGAGGCAAATCCACGGCTTCCATATTCATATTTCCTGCCGACGCGCAGCGCCCATTCGAAAATCCTCTGTTCCATTGCCGAGCCTTCCTTCACATTCCTGCTGACCAGCGTATAAATACGTTCGAACAAACGGGGCACGCTGACCACAAGCGTGGGCCCGACCTCCACCATGTTTCGTGCAACGGTATCTACACTTTCGGCATAATAAATCTCGGCGCCTCCGGCGAGAACGCAATAATAGCCGCCCGTGCGTTCAAAAGCATGACAAAGCGGGAGGAATGAGAGCACCCGGTCATTTTCCCCAATATCGATGACCTGAAGCCCTGCCTTGATATTACTGACGATGTTGCGGTGAGTCAGCATCACTCCTTTTGGCCGGCCGGTAGTGCCGGAAGTATAAATAAGAGTGGCGATATCTTCCGGAGTGACGGCTTCGACTCCCGTCTCGATTCCCTGGCGATATTCATCCAGCTTCCCCCTCCCCTGATTCATCACATCCGAAAACAATGTCATGAAAGGCTCCTTCAGCAACGATTCATCTTTGGGAACATCAAACGCGATTACCTTCCGCAGATCTTTACACCTCTCAAAGATCCCGATCGCCTTCCGCTGCTGGATGCCGGTCGACACAAAGAAAAATTTTGAGCCGGAATCATTCAGGATGTATTCGCATTGTGCCGGGGGGAGGCTGGTATAAAGAGCCACATTGATTGCCCCGACCGTCTGAATAGCCATGTCGACAATCGCCCATTCGTAACGGTTCTCACTGAGGATGGCCACCCGGTCGCCTTTTTCAATGCCTTCATCCTTCAGCCAGGCCGCCAGACCACAGACGTCTTCCGAAAAATCATCCCAGGTCAGTGGCTCGTACTTTTTATTTCCCGGCGGTTTGAAGGCAAAAGAAGTTTTCCGTGTACCCCGAAACCGACGGGAAAGTCCCAGGAAGAGTTCACCAAGGGTGTCAAATGCGACAATAGCTGGCATACACGTAATCAGATTTGAAATAATTAATGGTATTGATCACACGTTTACAAAAAAAGCCGGAGAGCCTGCAACAGTTAGGTTCTGAATATCTTCATTTTAATGCTGAATTACCATAGGGAGTATCTTCAGCGAAATGTCATGAAGAACGAAGCGCATCCTTCCGGCAATGTAAAAGTACCTTCGGCTGGTAAACGGCAGGTTTTGTTTTTATCCGTTTATTCGCCGAAATTTAAAATCCGGTGTTTCCGCTACGGGTAAAATTTATTATTCATTATATTTAACCAAAGCAAACGAATATCACCACCATGGCACAACCTGCACGCGAAGAAACAATCGCAGAAGTAAAAGAGGTTTTCCGGGATTACCTCAAAGAGAACAAGCATCGTATTACGCCTGAGCGCTTCATGGTTTTGGAAGAAATTTACCGCGCCGATGGCCATTTTGATGCCGACGATATGTATTTCCATATGAAGAATTCAGGATCGCGCGTGTCGCGGGCAACCGTTTATAATACCCTGGATTTACTGGTGGAATGCGGTCTCGTACAAAGGCAGCAATTCGGAGGGAACCAGTCCTATTACGAACGGAGTTACTCTTTTCAGCAGCATGACCATATCATTTGTGATGAATGCGGTGCAGTGCTGGAATTCTGTGATCCGAGGATCCAGGAGATCAAGACCCTGGCGGAGCGTATCCATGATTTCAGGATCACGGGCCATTCTCTTCACTTCTTCGGCCATTGTACGACGCCGGAAACCTGTTCCCGCAAATCCGAACTCGGCAAGCGCAACCGGCGCATCCTGGCTGCTAAAAGGTAGTTCGGTCAGGTGACGGAAGTATTCCTGATGAATTTACCCGCGGCCAAACGGGATCCCAAAAGTCCCAGCAGCACCGCGAGAAGCAACATACCGGCTGCCTGATAATACCAGGAGCCAAACGGCCAGGAAAGAATTCCGAATTGCGGAATCGCGAAAGGAATCACATATTCGAAGAAAAGCCATACCAGGATGACGGCCGTTACTCCCGATACAAGACCTTGTACGATCCCTTCCACAAGAAACGGCCGCCGGATAAACCCGTTTGTCGCGCCCACCAGTTTCATCGCTTTGATCAGCTTGCGCCGGGCATAGATCGTCAGGCGGATGGTATTGAAAACCAGTAATACCGACACCAGCAGTATGATGAGGCCGATTCCCGATCCGGCCAGTACAAACGTACGGATTCTCGTTTGCAGCAATTCCAGCAGGTGCCGCCGGAATTGTACGGATTCCACGCCATCCAGTTGCTTAACCCGTTCAACCATAGCGCTTATCTGATCGGGCGTGGAATGCTTCCGGAGCTGAAGCCTGAAGGAAGCGGGAAGAAACCCCAGATCGGCCATGCCGGCGCCGTCCACCCCGAAATCCTTACGAAATATAGCCGCAGCACTGTCTTTACTGATATAAACGACTTTTTCCACCGGTTTTTCTTTGGCAAGATCAGCCTGTAGCCGGTGGATCTGATGCGTATCTATATCCTTCAGAAAAACCTCCACGGAAATCGTCTGTTTCAGGGCCTGCGCGACCTGATAGCCGTTGAAGGCCAGTCTCCCAAGAATACCCAGCATCAGTACCGTCAGCATCAGGGCAACCAGGGCGGTAGCTGTGGCAAGGGGAGCCCGCCGGAACCCGGCCAGCCCTTCTCTTATAACATAGCCTGAACTCATATTTATGTGTTGAGTTTATTGCGAAAAACCGGAATGCGCCGCAGAGTCCCGCTCAAAGACACGAAAGATCACCTGAACCCGGTCGTTGTCTGTAGAAGCCGGACGATTCATGCTTTCAGGTCCCTCACAGGAAAAGTTGAAGACATCTTCCGGAGTTTGATCAGTCCCGAATGATAGCCCGGATGCCAAAAAAAAGGCGACGCGGCGGCATCGGATAGTCTGCGGTCTCAAAGTACCCCGGTTGACTCAATCCGTCAAGTACATTTTCAACTTTAAAATAAACCATCAGCATACGCACGCGGGCAGACAATTCCAGATTCAACCGGTAAAACGGCGGTATCGGAGAGGTATCTGTCCGGTAATTCCATAAATCCAGTTCCGGATAATAATGAGGCGGAGCGTAACCCAGAGGAGAATACAGGAACGAAAGGCCGGCCTTGACGAAAGTTGCATGATTGAACAGATATTCTTTCCGGAACAGATCGAAACGGTTCCAGAAGCGCGGTCCGTCTTTGCTCAGCCATCGGGTGTACGCTGAATAACCCGGACTCTGGTATTGCTCGACGGTCGTCGACAAATCTGCTTCCCAGCTGCTGTTAACCCATTTGATCCAGCCGGTCCCCCCTTCGACACTGTAGTTGTCCGTATTGACGAAGGTGCCCGATTCATCCAAATGAACCGGATGATTCCATGATTGCCGATAGGCCCGCAGGCCCAATGTTAAAGTCCCATTGGGTGTGAAACGTATTTCTCCATCCAGACGCTTTAATCCCGGCGTTTTGAGCCGGTCACTCCCGTGGTACAGGTTTCCTCTCCAATACAGCTGCTGGACTGTCGGAAGGATGGTTCCACCAGAAGCCGCCGCCTTAAGAAACCACCGGTCGTTCGGCTTAAGGGTGGCACGGACAGAATAATGTGCCTCCCGGCGGTCGTCAGTACGAATCTTCATCGCACCAGTCCCTTCAACGCTGAAAAAACGGGTGACCGGCAGCCTCATGCGTCCCTGAAGGTCAAGTTGTCCCCAATGGGTGCGTTCCACCGACAATTCACCCGGCGGAGGGATAGTAAACCAGGAAGCCTGCCCCCGGCCATAAAGATGAATCCCCCGGATATCCGTCTGATGTTCCAGGAACGCACCGATCTGATTAACCCGGT
The DNA here is from genome assembly GCA_964572735.1 of uncultured Chitinophagales bacterium. GTDB lineage: Bacteria > Bacteroidota > Rhodothermia > Balneolales > DATFMH01 > DATFNI01. The sequence continues at coordinate 9,322 of CAZNHE010000051.1, forward strand.
AATAGGTGGAATCGGCCGGAAACGTCTGGTCCCTGCCATCGACAACAGCCTCTGCAGTCTGGCCGTCGAAGAAGCGCCGGTAGGTGTTATAAAACAACTCCAGCCGGCTGGTGACCGGATGCAACGTGTCGCGCCGTGCTTCAATATTTATGCTTGCAATCGTGTTTCTGACCGATGAATGTGCATAAATGCTGCCGAGACCGCTGCCACCCCATATGGAAGTGGTGTTCAGGCGGTCAAAGCTGAACCTATCCATATCAGGAATGACATATCCGCCGGGCTGATGGAGCTGAAGGCCGTTATACAGAATCTGGGCGTTCACCACGTATTGCGGACTCAGAAAATGGGTCACTCTGCCCCAGGCTTGTCTTCCCCGGAATTTTTCATTGGGATAGGCGCCATCTTCACTGCGCACCCAATAGTATGAAGCCACATTCCAGCTGCGGGTGATGTTGCGGGTTAACAGCACATTCAGCACCCGATAGCCAAAACCCGCTTTTACATAGTCCGCCCGTGTGAGCGGTCTCGTGAGATAGAAATTCTGTGTTTTGAGACGTGTAATGCGCGAAACTCCGTAAGTATCCTGATCCTCAAAATTAAGCATATATTGAGGTGCGAGTTGACTATTGACATTTCCCGTTACGGGATTATTCAACCTGAGCCCATCGACATACAGTTCGTGGGACTGTTCGGAATGGCCGAGCCAGTCAACGGCATCATGAAATCCCATCACGCCTAACCGGTAAGTGATGGCGCCCGGCTGATTCTCCGCCCATTCGGAAGGGGTGGTTCTGACCGTCCAGCGGCGCGTACTGTCATCCATAATCCGATTGAAACCTGTCACTTTTTTGTATCGGAATACCACGATATGTTCCTGTTCTGCCGCCGGCTCCTCCGCACGGCCACCCGGTTGTATTCCAGCCAATGGCAACCCGGCATTGCCAGGGACCGGGATACGGATACTGTCGACCGCATGTATTCTGGTGACGTCCACGGCTTGTATGCTGTCGGGTTTCTGTGCAACCGGAGAGGCTTTCTGAGCCATGGCAGGCACTACGCCCGACAACAACAACCAGCCAATGAGTCCTGCAACCCGTCTCACGCAAATTCCGGTTTCAGGTGATATGGGAGGGTTTCTACGCCATTCATGCGTCGCCGCAGCAAGTCAAGCGCTATCACAACCGTCTGTTCCCGATTGATGATTCTGTCTTTGGTCAGTTGCAGCCGGAGGGCTAATGATTCCTTCTTCGACCAGAATCCTATCCAGATCGTCCCTACCGGTTTCTCTGGTGTTCCTCCGCCCGGACCGGCGACTCCGGTTGTTGAAAGCGCATAATCGGTCCCGAATTTTTGAGCGGCGCCTTTTGCCATTTGCAGAGCCGTTTCTCTGCTCACCGCGCCGGCCTGTTCCAATACTGAAGAGCTCACCCCCAGTTCCGATTTCTTAACCTCGTTGTCGTAAGCCACAACAGCTCCTTTGAAATAATCGCTGCTTCCCGGCACGTCGGTAATGCGCGCGGCTAACAGTCCGCCCGTACAGCTTTCCGCTGCAGCAACGGTTGCCTGCTTCTTTCCAAGCATTGCACCGACGACAGATGCAAGCGTTTCATCCTTCTTCTCACTGAAAATATGCTCCGCCGCTGCCCGCCGGATATGTTCGGTCACAGGGCTGAGTATTACTTCCCCTTCCTGCTCGTTCTTTGCAAAACAACCGATTCTGAGTGTGATTTCCCCAATATGCGGCAAATAAGCCAGTGTTGCCCGTCCATTGAGCAGACGGCCGACGTCTCCGATGATTTTGTCACTGAGTGTGCTCTCGCCGATGCCTGCCAGCTGGAAATAGCGGGCGCAATAAATAAGACCCTTCCTTGCCGCAGATTTCAGCCTCGGCAACAGCTCTTCCCGGACCAGAGCCTTCATTTCATGAGGAACGCCCGGCAGCACCGCAATGCTATGTCCCTTTTGATGGAAAAGTAACCCGGGAGCCGTCCCCCATTTGTTAAATAGCACCTCTGCATTATCCGGCACCATCGCCTGATCGTAATTTGAACGGGTAAACGGGATATGTCGCTTCTCAAAGATCTGCCGGATGTGCTCAAGCACAGGAGCATGCTCAACCAGTCTGGATCCGAAATAACCGGCCACGACTTTCCTGGTGATATCGTCATGGGTGGGCCCCAGCCCGCCGGTAAGGATCGTTACATCGGCGCGGGCAATCCCTTCTTCAAGCGCCCGGACGATTTTGTCCCGTTCGTCGCCGATGGTGATAACTTCCTCGATCCGGATGCCCGACTGGGTAAGCAGGCTTCCGATCCAGGCGGCATTCGTGTTTATCGTATCTCCGATGAGCAACTCATCTCCAATGGTCACGATATAGGCATTCATACGATTCGCGGAAGTGGGATTCGGTTATCGGCTGACATAAAACGGCTATTATCCGATAAAATATCCGTTAAAATATCAATTCTGTCCCGATAACAGAAAACCATTATGTCATTTACGGACTTTTAAAGAGATCCGGCGGGAAAGCTTCTCATCTGTAAACGTCCTATTTTTGTTCAATTTTTAAAAATGATAATTTTGTGCCCCTGTGGTAAAAACGCTCCCCAACATATTATCCATATTGCGCATCCTCCTGGCGCTCGTCTTTCTGGTGATGTACCTGCAGCACGAGATGGTCTGGCGTTCCCTGAGCATTGCCGTCTTCGCCACGGCCTCGGTCACCGATTTCTTCGACGGCTACATCGCCCGAACCTACCAGGCGACGAGCAGTTCGGGCGTCTTCCTGGATCCGCTGGCCGATAAATTGTTGACCATCTCCGGATTCATCTGCCTGCCTTTTTTAAGCCCGGACGTCTTCGGCTGGCTGCCTGTGGGGATCATCATCTTCAGGGATGCCGGCACCACATTCCTCCGCCTGTGGGAGAATTATCACCACCGGGAAATGAAAACCCGCTATCTGGCAAAAGTGAAGACGACCATCCAGATGTTTTTCCTGTATATCGTGCTGTTGATGGGGGTATTTTCCGAATCGGATATTCAGCTCGGCCTGTTTTGCCGGGAAGCACTCGGTTCTCCTGTGATGACATGGCTGCTTTGGGCGGTAGTCGTTATCACCGTTTACACAGGCATTGAATATGTAGTCGTCAATCGTATTTTCACCCGAAGCCGTTCGGTATGAATGCGATCAAAAGGTTTGTGGGAAGCGGCTTTTACTCCGGGCTCCTGCCCGTGATGCCGGGTACCTGGGGCAGTATGGCCGCACTCGTGGTGATTGTACCTGTTGCTGAAAGTTACTCATGGCCGGGGATCCTGGTTTTCATCATTCTCTGTTCGATATTCACCTTTTGGTCGGAGGCCGCCTGCCGGCAGGCGTGGGGGCCCGATCCGGGGCGTATGGTCATGGACGAGTGGGTGGGGCAGGCCCTCACTTTCGGAGGAGTTTTGCCGTTGTTCCACTCCCAATATCCCTGGTTTATAATCGTTTCAGGATTTGTCCTGTTCAGAGTATTTGATATTTCCAAAGTGCTGGGGATTCATCATCTCCAGAAATTGCCGGCGGGATGGGGCATTCTTGCCGACGATTTGCTGGCGGGGATCTATGCCGGTTTGTGCCTGAAATTTTTTACCTTTATGGTGGTTGCATAGACAGATAACCGTCACGCAGACCAGTAGAACTGCCTCTGAAATACTCTCTGCTCTGATAAACGGTACACACAGCAACAAACGTTTTAGTGTTAACAAAAGACAGGTTCAGATATCTTCCATCGCTTTCGGATTTTTCAGTTGCGGACCATCCTTTTTCACCGCAAAGAATCCTGTGGCGGGAGACTGGCCGCTTGCAGTACCCTCAAAGTTATTAGTCGGATATGAAGATTATTGATGAATCATTTTCCATAGAATTAGCAAACGCCTTACTCGACATCAATGCCGTGGTATTACGCCCTAATGAACCGTTTGTATGGTCGTCAGGATGGAATTCGCCTATCTACTGCGACAACCGCCTGACGCTGCGGCACCCGGAGCTGAGGGCAAAAATTACCGGACACCTCGCCGATCACATCCGTAAGACCTTTCCGGATATCGATGTGATCACAGGGACGGCCACAGCCGGCATCCCGCACGCGGCCTGGGTTGCCGACCGCCTGGAAAAGCCGATGGCCTATGTCCGTTCAAAGGTGAAATCATACGGGATGGGCAACCAGATCGAAGGAGGTGTGAAAAAGGGTGAGTCAACACTCGTCATTGAAGATCTGATCTCAACGGGAAGTTCTATTCTTTCTGTGGTGGACGTATTAAAATTCATAGGAGCCGAAGTCAGGCAGCTGCTGACGATCTTCACATATGGTTTTGATGTGGCGGAAAAACGGATCGCAGACTATCATCTTCCTGCTTTTTGCCTCACCGATTTCAATACGCTGATCGGCGTTGCCCAGGAAAGGGGAATCATCGACAATGAGGAGCTCGAACTTCTTGCCCAATGGCGGTCAAACCCTGACGTCTGGCCTAATTACGCATGAGTGAACAGGAACCGGCAACACCGGATTGGAATCGGCTCTTCTGGAGCGCTTCGCAGCTTTTTATGCTCGGACTGGTTTCCCGGTTTTATCGCAATTATGAACGATTCGGAACTTCCGGATCCGAAAAAAAGGTACCTGCAGATGCCGCATCCCTGTTGGAGCTGACGCGGACCATCCTGTACAAACAGCGTACTTACCTTAACCTGCTCGCAAAAGAAGCAGATTCTATCCGGCCCTCTGACCGCATCAGTGCCCTGTTACTTCACCGGCAAATTGCCGACTATCTGGATGATCTTCATATCCGCCTCCTGGAACACGATCCGGATCGGATCGTCCCGCTTATCCCCGGGATCGACCGGCAGCGAAAACAATGGCGGTGGAATCCGGACGATGACCCGTTCGGGGAACTTTCTTATGATTATCAGCTGTCGTATACGTCACTTCTCCGATGGAAGGAAGAACTGGCCCGGCAGCTTTAGGGTGTGGAAAAATAAAGCCTGCGTCCCTGTGGAATACGCAACCATTCCGTGAATTATGATAATCTGACCGTTATAGGCTTTTACATTCATGCAGACTATGTGCATGACGGAAATTACAGTTACTTCACGAATGGAAGGGCGGATGTTATTCAGGGTTAAATAATCATGCTTCCACTTCTCTCTATAACATTCCCCTTCTCGGCCCATTATTGCTGACCGGCGCGTGGCTTATAAAGAACCGGCGCTTCGCAAAGGCGGCTGATGGGTGATATCCGTCTGCATGATTATATAGCCATAACAGGACATAAAGTAGATGTATCAGGTGAAGGTACGTTCCGGCAGGGATACAGCAACCGGATATCTAATCTCTTGTAATCCCTTAATGCGGGAAATAATGCCCTTTTCGCTGGTTATTTTGTATATTTTTGATCTTAGTATGAAATTAACCGAACCTACATCAAACCGGTATCCATTTTGAGCAAGCGCACTTTTTATATCGAGACATACGGGTGTCAGATGAACTTCGCCGACACCGAAATCGTCAATTCGATCATGATGGAAGACGGCCTGCAACCGGTAGACCAGCCTGAGGGAGCCGACGTCGTCTTCGTCAACACCTGTGCTATTCGCGATAACGCGGAACGCAAGATCTGGGACCGGCTGAAATATTTCCGTTCCATCAAAAGAACGGTACGCAAGGACATGGTCATCGGCGTGCTGGGCTGCATGGCTGAGCGCGTCCGCGAGCGCTTTCTGGAACAGGAAAAACTGGTCGATCTGGTGGTGGGCCCTGATGCCTATCGAAATATCCCCGAGCTGCTGGCCGAAGTCACCGACGGGCGCAAGGCGGTCAACGTACTGCTGTCTCTGGAAGAAACATATGCCGACATCACCCCTGTCCGCACGACCGGTAACGGGGTAAGCGCATTCATCTCGGTAATGCGCGGCTGCGACAATATGTGTGCCTTTTGCGTGGTTCCGTTCACCAGGGGCCGGGAGCGCAGCCGCCCTATTGGGAGCATCCTCGATGAAATTGCCATGTTAAGCGACCAGGGATATAAGGAGATAACCCTGCTGGGGCAAAACGTGAATTCCTACGATGATCACGGCCATCGGTTCGCCGAACTGATGGATCAGGCCGGCCGGGTCGATCCGGAAATGCGCATTCGTTTCTCCACTTCCCATCCCAAAGATTTTCCCGACGAGTTGCTGCACGTGATCAACGATCATCCCAATATCTGCAATTATGTTCACATCCCGGCCCAATCGGGGAATACCCGGGTACTCGAACGCATGCGCCGGCCCTACACCCGGGAAGACTATCTCGCGTTGATCGACAAAATCCGGACTATCATCCCCGGAGTCTCTCTTTCAACCGATATTATCACCGGCTTTTGCGGCGAAACAGAACAGGAGCATCACGACACACTCTCTCTGCTCGGTCACGTGCGGTACGATCTGGCTTACATGTTTGCCTATTCCGAGCGGGAACGAACGCTGGCTCAGCGAAAATATCAGGATGATGTTTCCGAAGAGACCAAAAAACGCCGCCTCAGTGAAATCATCACGCTGCAAATGCAGATTCAGGAAGAAAATAACCGGGAGGAAATCGGTGCACGCCATCTCATCCTGGTAGAAGGCACCAGCAAGCGCTCTAACCGGCAATTATGCGGACGAACTGATACCAACAAAATGGTCGTGTTCGACCGCCGGGACTATCAGGCAGGGGATTATGTCGAGGTTGAGATAACGGATTCTACTTCGGCAACCCTGATCGCAAGGCCGGTCCGCCGCACCACGCTTTCTGAATTTTACGCGCAGGAGGCTTTTGTCTGATTTCATCATTCACCACTAAACAACCGTTCCGTTGGACAGAGAGGTATTTCAGGAAAAATTCGGACTGATCGGTGAATCGGCCGCCTTACGGCAGGTTATCAATCTGATCGGCCAGGTGGCGCCTACCGACATCACTGTTCTTCTTGAAGGTGAAAGCGGCGTTGGAAAGGATGTGGTTGCCCGGGCCATCCACGCGCTGAGCCGCCGCCGGCAAAAGGACCTGGTAATCGTCAATTGTGGGGCCATTCCCGAAGGCATCATCGAGAGCGAACTGTTCGGCCACGAGAAAGGGGCTTACACCGGTGCGCATGAAGCCCGTGCAGGTTATTTTGAAAAGGCCGACGGGGGAACCATTTTTCTGGATGAGATCGGCGACACGCCCAAAAGTGTTCAGGTGAGGCTGTTACGCATCCTGGAAAGCGGAGAGTTTTTCCGGGTAGGCTCCAGCCAGTTGCGAAAAGCCGACGTACGTATCGTTGCCGCAACCAACCAGGATTTATGGAGAAAAGTCGAAAAAGGAGACTTCCGGGAAGACCTGTTCTACCGGCTCGATACGGTCAAGATCCGGATACCACCCCTGCGGGAACGTCAGGAAGATGTTATTCCCATCTTTCGCAAATTCGTCTCGGAATATTCCGCGAAATACGACTCCGTTTACCAGGGGCTCTCCGACGAGGCAAAGCAGCTGCTGATCAGTTACCGGTGGCCGGGTAATATCCGGGAACTGCGCAATGTAGCCGAACAGCTTGTCGTGCTCGAGAAATCACAATATGTTACCCCGGAAATCCTGCAGAAATACCTGAAGGGCCGGCAGCATATGGGCTCGGCGGACAACCTGCCTATGGTAATGTCGGATGCCGACCGGCAGCGAACCGATTACAACGACGGCGACCAGCGGCTGATTTACCGGGCCCTGGTTGAGTTGCGTAATGAAATACACGACCTGAAAAAGATGATGGGCGGAGTCATTTACAGCAGCATGAACCGCGCACAACCGGGAGAGTTCAAGGCATTGCCCTCGGCCCGGGATATGGATATAGGCAGGTGGCCGGGAGCATCTTCCGAAAATGAAACATCCCAAAACAAACGCCCGGCCGGAGAAACAGTGACCGAAGTCCAGGAATGGATGGATCCCGAGATGGAGGAGTTTATAAATCTGTTTAAAGATCAGCATATGCCGTCGCTTGAAAAAACAGAGAAATTCCTCATTCAGACAGCCCTCCAGAAATTCGAGGGCAACCGGCGCAAAGCTTCCGAAGCGCTTGGCATCAGCGAACGCACACTCTATCGTAAACTGGATCAATATGACCTTGGCTAAACGCCTGTGGCGGCTTCCGATAATTATCTTCTTTCCGGCAGTTTTGCTTGCAGGATGTTTCCACTACAGCTTCAGCGGGGCTTCTATTCCGCCTAATGTACACAGTATCTACATCCCCTTTTTCCCGGACAAGTCGGGCAGCGGTCTGGGGAATTTGAGCAACCTCCTCAACGACGCGCTGGTTGACCGCTTTGTGAAGCAGAGCCGCCTTCAACTCGCCAATACAAAGCCGGATGCCGACATCTTTATCGACGGAGTGATTCAATCGTACAGCAATAGCCCGTTCAGCATCAGCGGAAATCAGCGGGTGAGTTCCAACCGGGTGGAGATTTCCGTGAAAGCTACCTATCAATACAAAACCGATAAGAAACCCCTGTGGACCGAGACCTTCACCGGATTCTCTGATTATGATCCTAATAAAAACCCCATACAGGGTGAAAAAGCAGCAGCGGCAGACGCGATGGACATGATAGCTGGCAAAATGTTCGACGATTCCATCGGAAAATGGTAATTGCTGTGATGCAATGCTCTTCCCGACGTATCCGGACAGAGTTTACCTTTAGATGAAGAATAAGCCACAATGTTCACAAGACAAAACATAGTGGCCACTGTGAGATTCATTGTGAACATTTTGGTTGAATTTCCTTCTTTCCGCAGAGGCGCAATAGTACTTCGCAAAGCACGCAAAGTTATTTATTAGCGTACGCAGCGCTTTCTTCGCGGCTCCGATGCATCAAAATGATGAAGCTGCCAGGTCAGAATTGACATGGCGCTACCTTTCTGCACACTTTTTAGCGAATCTTTGTATCATAGCCCCGTAAAAGAAGAATTTTTTTATCCGGAATATTCACTCAAAACTGTCCGATACCAGATACATGGATCCCCTTCCGTTTAAACTACCCCCTTCATTGGCTATCTATGCGGAACAATTTGATGAAGACCGGGATCGCACGATGGAAAAGCTCGATAAACACCTGGCGAGGCGGGGGCCCGATGCCATCGGTCATTTTCTCATGGCGTGGTTTCATGTGCAGAAAAACGAGATGGATAAAGCCATAGAAAATGCGCTAAAAGCTAAAATCTATGCGCCGGGAAGTCCTTTTCTCGAATACCTGCACTACTTCCTGATTCATCCGGAGGCCTTCAAAGCGTGGCGGCCGGCGAGGAAGAATACCACTCCTGCTCCCGAGGATGATCATTATGCCCGGCCGGCCGCCTTCATCTACGATCTCGAATCCCTGATCACGCGCCTCACGGAAGCGGAAAACAGAAAGATCACCTTCGACCCGGACGCTCCCCCTGCCGAAGATCTGAGCTCCACCTCGGAACGGGTCGATGATATTGCCACCGAAACACTGGCTTTTATTTACGAGAAGCAGGGGAAGATTGAAGAGGCGAAATCGATGTACCTGCGCCTGATGGACCTGCATCCGAACAAGAAAGAAGAATACCGGCAGGCCCTGAAAAAACTCGAAGAAAAGGAGTAAGTCTATCCGGGGACGGGCAGAAAGCTTTGCGCTCTTCGTGGTCAAAAAGTGCTGTCTCTGAGACGTTTTGATTCTACCACAA
>CAZNHE010000052.1:0-19026 GCA_964572735.1 uncultured Chitinophagales bacterium
TTTCTCCGGCGGATTTCTATGAAAGGCAGACAATGCAGCTTTCCAAAAGTTTAAAACTTTTGGAAAGCTTTTAGTTCTCATACCCATACGAGCGCAGGAAAACATCCTGGTCGCGCCATTTGTCGCGGGTTTTGACGAACAGGTTGAGGCGCACTCGTTTTCCCAAAAAAGCCTCAATCGATTTGCGTGCTCTGGTACCCGTTCGTTTGAGGGCCGATCCGCCCTTTCCGATCAGGATTCCCTTCTGGGATTCGCGGTTGACAATGATTTCCGCATCGATGACATCCCGTCCCGGAGTTTCTTCATACTGAATGATATTCACGGCGGTCGAGTAAGGAATTTCCTTATGATACTGCAGGAAGATCTGCTCACGAATAAGCTCGCTCACAAAAAAACGCTCGGGATGTTCGGAAACCTGATCTTTAGGGTAAAAAGGAGGCCCCGGTGGAATGCGCCGGACGAGCTCTTCCCGCAATGGTTCAATACCGGTTCCTTTCAGGGCGGAGACGGGAAAGATATCCTCAAAAGAATATTGCTCTTTGAGTGACTCCGCTACCGGCAATCCCTGCGCAGGGGGGATCAAATCCATCTTATTTAATACCAGCAGAACCGGTTTGCCGGAGCTGTCGAGCAATCCGGCCGGCAGATCCGCATTTTCACCCCGGGTTACATCATAAATATAGAGTACCACATCGGCATCACGGCGGGTTTGTTCCACCTGATCCATCATCACCTCCTGCAGCCGGTATTTCGGGCGTATGACGCCGGGCGTGTCCAGGAAGATAATTTGTGCATCCTCATCCGAGTAAATGCCGAGAATGCGATGCCGGGTGGTCTGCGGCTTTGGGGTGATAATGGAGATCCGTGAGCCGATGAATGCGTTAAACAACGTGGATTTCCCGGCGTTCGGTTTCCCTATCAGGGCCACATAGCCTGATTTATGGAGAGGCTGCGAGTTGTTATTTGTTTGTCTGGTTGTCATCGAAAGTTATATGATTTTACCACAAGACACCTACAGTATTATGTCAGCTATAAATTGACGGTTTTTGAGTTCTCGCAGTGTTACGCAGATGCCTCGCAGATTTACGCTGAGTTCTGCACTCCGAAAATGACGGCGGGTGCATTGTCATCAGTTACTTTCTCCATTAATGAGGGCCGCCATCCGGCGGACAGAATCGGGGAGGCCGTTAAAGAGGGCGTCACAGATAAGGGCGTGGCCGATGCTTACATCATGCAAAAAAGGAATAGCTCTGATGAGTGCCGGCGTATTCCCGAAATCCAGTCCGTGTCCGGCATTGACCTGAAGTCCTGAATCCCGCGCGAGTTCGGCTGCTCCGACAAGGCGATCGAGCTCCCGCTGGCGCGCTTCCCCGTCTTCTGCATTGGCGTAGGTCCCGGTATGTAGTTCCACAGCGTCGGCTCCGAGATCTGCGGCGCGTTTGATATCGTCGGCCACCGGATCGATGAACAGGCTTACCGCGACCCCGTGATCTTTCAGGGATGGAATGACCCGGTGCTTAAAATCCTGATAAAGCTTCTTCATCTGCAATCCTCCCTCGGTAGTCAGTTCCTGTCTTTTTTCGGGGACGAGTGTGGACAGGTCGGGCCGGATTTCCGCGCAGACAGCAAGCATTTCATCGGTGGCAGCCATCTCAAAATCAACAATCCCGCGAATGGACCGTCCCAGCCGGCGGGCATCATCATCCCGGATATGACGGCGGTCTTCCCTCAGGTGAAACACGATGCCTCGTGCACCGTTATCCTCACAAACCCGGGCAGCTTCCACCGGATCGGGATACCCTTCGTCACGGGCATTGCGAAGGGTGGCTACATGATCGATGTTAACAAGTAACTGCATGGATAATTTCTGATTTTACTGGAAAAAAACGGGTATTCGTGGTATTCTTCGAAAGATATCGGGATGAAAAACCTCAGCCGGATGGGGTAACTCAGGGATGTTTGTTTCATCAAAACTGAGGGAAAACTCAAAAATACGCAGAATTGTGGTAAATAAATGAAAGTTATCGATCATTATAGCAAGGCCGATGGTCCCCTGATTTCTTTCGAGATCATCCCGCCCAAGAGAGGGGGCTCTGTTCAGCACGTATTTGAAGCGCTCGACGAGGTCATGCGGTTCAACCCTCCTTTTATTGATGTGACTTCCCATGCCGCCGAATCTTATTTTGAGGAATTGCCGAACGGTACCGTGCGGCGGCATACCAAACGCAAGCGGCCGGGAACCATCGGGCTTTGCGCTGCTATCAAACATCGTTATGAAGTGGATCCCGTCCCGCATATCATCTGCAAAGGGTTTACTAAAGAAGAGACGGAAGATGCGTTGATAGAACTCAATTATCTGGGTATTGAAAACGTACTGGCTATCCGTGGCGACAATGCCGCCCCCAAACCGATATCACCGGACCGGTCGATTAATCCCTATGCCGTTGACCTGGTTCGTCAGATTAAAGGAATGAACAGGGGAGTGTATCTGGAGGATCTGGCCGATGCCCAGCCTACCGATTTTTGTGTGGGGGTAGGCGCTTACCCGGAGAAGCATTTTGAAGCACCCAACCTCGAATGGGACCTCAGGCGACTGCAGGAGAAGGTGGATGCGGGTGCGGATTACGTTGTTACGCAGATGTTTTTTGATAATGAGGCCTACTTTAAATTTGTGGAGAAATGCCGTGAATGCGGAATAACGGTGCCCATAGTTCCGGGACTTAAGGTGATCACACGGGCCACCAACCTTCATTCACTTCCGCGAACATTTTTTGTGAACCTGCCGAAGGATTTGGCTTCCGAACTGACAAAGCACCCGGATCAGGCGAAACAAATCGGCATCGAATGGTGCCGGCAACAATCAATCGAACTTCTCGACAGGGGCGTGCCGGGTCTGCATTTCTACATCATGTCGAATCCCACGCCGGCCATCGAAGTGATTGAATCGCTGCCGGGCTGGAAGTCTGAAGTGTTCAAAGTTTGAAGTACTTAGAGTTGTAGATTCCGCATAAAACAGATGTTAGTTCCATTTTACCTGCCAGGTACTACCCCGTTTTTTCAACTCTAAGTACTTCAAGTACGCCAAAAGTTTTAAGTACTTACTTGTTAACGATGTCGTTTAGCTGATCCATTGCCTGCTCGATATAAATCCGCTGGCTGGCCATATGCGGGATCTTTTTAATCATTGCGGGCAACTCCTCGTGGAATTTTACAAGCTCTTCATGGGCGCTACCTGGGTCGAGCTCTATGCGGCGGCCCGTCTGATACATACTTATCAGTGTATCGGGTGCCCACAGATTCCCTTTGTAGTTGTAGAAAAGCCAGTTGTTGCCGCTCAGGCGTTGCAAAGTATGAACGGCCGTCTGTGTCCGGGATATATTACCTCGCATACCGTTTAGCAGCGGCGAGTCGATATCATTAGCAAAATGGACTTCCACCTTTACAGTGTGATGAACCGAAGTTTCCGGGACGCGGATGATGGTGGCGAATTTCTTTCCGTCATACCACCATCCCGATTGATCATGATTATTGGTGAAATCCACGTTGCGGCCGTCGACCGATACGGAGGATGCCGGCCATGAATTCATAATCCGGACTTCATAAGACCGCTTCGAAGGCATGTTGTCGTATTTGCCCTGGGTCGGATCAATCGTCAGGATCAGCGTTTTGTTGTCAGGTTCGGCATGATGGATCGTGGTCCATGCATACTTGCCGTGCATATAATCCTGGCTGTTTCCATCATCCTCATATACTCTGGCACTTGCCGTATCGCCCGGGAAAACCGTCAGAACCAGCGGGTCGGGCGCGGCTTCGCGTTTACCGATCGTTTCCGCCGACTGCATGGGTATCACAGAGCCCTGCTTCACATATACGGGAATCTCATCAATCTGGAATTTCCGGTGGTATGTCTTGCCGCCGGTCAGTGTCGTTCCGGTATACCATTCCACCCAGTTACCCGGTGGAAGCCAGACTGTCACATTGGACAATAGGCTGTCTTTTTGCATAGGCGCGGTGACGGGCCGCACCAGAATATTATCGCCGAACATGTACTCATCCTTGAAGGTATATGCTTCCGGACTTTTGGGATGGCCGTAGTACATAGGCCGCAGCATTGATACGCCCGTGTCATAAGCTTCACGCGACATGGTATAAATGTACGGTATCATCGCATAGCGCCTGAGCACTGCCTCACGCATGGCACGATAATAATGATATGGATAGGCCCAGATACGACGTTTGCCATTCGGATTCTTGGTCATATGAGTACGCAGGATCGGACTGAAAACGCCCCACTGTATCCACCGGGTGAAAAGCTCGGGTGATTCGGGACCCGGCATATGGCCTCCGATATCATGGCTCCAGTATCCGTATCCGACATTAGAGGCTGTCGCCGTGAAATAAGGTTGGAAATTCAGTGATGCCCACGTATTAATCACATCGCCGGAAAAGCCGATCTGGTAACGATGGTTTCCGAGCCCACCCCAGCGGTGATAAATCAGAGGACGTTTGTTGCCCTCACGTTCTGCATGGGTGAAAAAGACATAATTAAGCCACCAGGTCGGGGTCACGCCGGGAATTGGAGTGGTACTCCACTGCTGCCAGTCGAGCCACCAGAAATCAACCCCCTGCTTTTCGAAAGGATCGATGACATATTTGAAATAATTCTTCGCAAATTTCTTATTCGTAATATCAAACGGGACGTATTTTTTTGTGGAGGGATCGATGCCCATAGCCCTGGCCATCTTTTCATAGGGTGCCTCATAAGGCTGGATCCCGGAAGCCGGATGGAGATTCATCGTTACTTTCAGATGTTCCTTTTTGGTCCAATTGAGGAATCTCGTGGGATTTGGGAAATAGAGAGGGTTCCAGGTATAACCGGTCCAGCCTTTGGGCTGCCCTGCCTGATCTATTTCGGGATGACTCCAGCTCAGTCCCCACGTTTTGTGCCAGCCCATGTCGATTACGAGCACATTGAGCGGTACCTCATGAGTATGGAACTGATGAACCAGATCCTTGAATTCATTATCGGTGTATGCCCAGTAACGCGACCACCAGAAACCAAAGGCAAAACGCGGCGGCATGGGGATCCTGCCCGCTATTTTGATGAAGTCGCTCAATTCTCCTTTGTAATCATGGCCGTATCCCATAAAATACCAATCCTGCTGGCCTTCATCCTTCCGGGGAAGAACCCAGGGCCAGTCGGAGTTGTCGAAAAGCGGGCGCCCCGAATCGTCGATAACGTGCCAGCCTTCCCGTGAGAGAAGTCCGGCAGGCAACGGAGTGGCCCCTTCTACACCGTCGAGCGTGCGGATCGTTCCTTTTAGGTTGGCGGTGTCCTTCATGCCGGGATGCCAGACGTGCCATTGGCCATTCATTTGAAATTGTACCGACAGATTGTCGTCAGTAAACTTACCGCTGTTCTCCTTATAACTGAGTTTCAGCTTGCCGGTATTGATGATAAGATTTCCCCCGCTATGTGAAACCTGGTACCGGGGAACCGGCAGGTTCCGGTTTATGACCACAAAAGAGGCGCGGTTTTCAAACTTCCCGTCGGGCTCCCATTCCATCCGTACCAGACGATCGGTGAGTACAGTGAAGCGCGCATTACCCGAAGTAACCACTGCTTTCGGGTTCGCAATCGGGTTACCGTTATTCTGAGCGTAAAGCAAAAATGGGCAGCTACTCATCACGAGTATAGTGAGCAGCATTATTTTGATCCTGGTGTCTATCATTGTGCTATGACTTTCATCCTCATTAAAATTGCCAATAATCCCAATAAATCAGTGAGATCGTTTTCTGCCCGTCGTAATTTCTACAGGCACCTTATACACACCTGCCTTTAGCAGATAAAGTGCAATATAATGGAAAATGACAAAAATGAAAGCGTTTACATTACTATTTCCGATAATTCTGGTCATATGTTTCAGCTAAACCTGGAAAGGGTGCGGGAAGAGGCGATATCCGGCTGATTTCAGCAGCGCGGTGAACTCGTAGTCAAGAGTATCTCTCTCATCGGGATGACCATGCCGGATCTCAAATGGGAGTGGCAGGGGTATTTTTTGAATGGTTTCCTTTTCACTGTCTCCCGGTATTCTGAATCTTCCATTCTATATATGAACGCATAATAATCAGTTATGTATGTCCATAAAAAGTTGAGGGATGGAGAGTCCCATCGCCAAAAAATACCGGTATTGAAGAAGATCCCTGCAGACAAACTTCCGCGAAAATTCTGCAAGATATCTGATGTCATGGCGGAGGAGATCCCTCGGCAGGTAATGTTTTCATTTGTGATATATCGCAGGAACGAAAATTATGCAGCGACATAAGATGATACAGATCCTGAATGACATTTTAGGAGACGGGGAAATCTGCCTTGTCAACAGACAGGTTATGAGGGGCATGCACGGCTTGTTCTGCAGCCGGACTTTTCTGCCGGTTGCCGTTGCGTTCGATGTAAGCGCTTTAGTCTGAATCCGGTCTTTTTTCCGAGATAATTTGATGCCGTATCAACCAGGAAAAGGCCCCTAAATAAAGTGGATTATAACAGATAATTTATAATGAAAGAAAGTTATATTTTCTTTCATGAAAGAATGATGTAAGAAAATTCGGATTTATTGTATGAAAATACACAGAAAATGTATGTGTGTAACATATCTATGATAAACAATCATATATATAGCTATTTTTACCATTCGTTCACCAGGGGGTATAAGTAAGACGAGCGAGGTTATTCGGTCCCCGCTTTGTAAATAAGGAATGAAAGAAGGGAATGAAATAAGTATGGCCTTATATATAAAGCGTTATGAATAATTTAATCCCTAAGTACAGTTAATGATGTCATTGAATCCGCTGAAAACGGATTGAAGAAAGAACCCGAAGGTCTTTAGAGATGTTTATATTCTGCTCATGCAAATGGTTATTTTTTAAGCAATCGTATTAATGTCTTTTCTAAAACCGGTTTTCGTGGGAGCCTCTTTGTTGCGAGAAAGCGGAGCGGGTGAATTTTAGACTTGATGATCAATGTGAACAGTGGTTTATAGTTCCTGTTAGGCAGCAGAATATCCTGTTTGCAGGTGTTATAGGTATATATATGCGATGATTTTTCAGAAGAAGTGAATGAACGGACAAAATGCTATTCAGGCATATTGGATAAGATTGGATTCTGAGCGGTGCTTAATTCTTTGGAGGTTATCCAAAGGGATGGTATACAATATGTTAACGAAAACATTAAGGATGATACGTAGTTTTACAATAATAAAATAAAATTAGGTTTATAACTAATATAAATTAACTTATTTATGAGTAATATGGATTATTGGAAATAAATGTATAATTGTATATAAAATAGTATTTATGTAATAGGATCATTTTCGGGACATTCCACCAGTTTTAATACGGGCTTATTGCAAAAAATAAAATCATTTAATAACATTACAGTTGATCTGTCTCCAAGTGTGTGGTCACAGTAACACCATAATAAATGAGGAAAAGAATGAAAAGGTGTAAATATGTAAAACTGTTACTAACGTCTGTCTTGTCTTGCTGTGCCGTGGTCTCAACAGTTATGGCGCAGAACACGATATCAGGAAAAGTCACTGCCAAATCCGATGGGAGCCCCCTTCCGGGAGTGAATATCCTTATTAAGGGAACTACCAATGGTACGGCGACCAATCCTGACGGCAACTATACGCTAAATGTGTCTTCATTGCAGGATACACTGGTGTTTTCATACATCGGCTATAATCCTCAAACGGTACCGATCAACGGCCGGTCGACGATAGACGTTGTTCTGGTTTCCAAAACCTACGGCGGCCAGGCATTGGTGGTTGTGGGATACGGCACCCAGGAAAAAAAGAGCATTACAGGGGCCGTTGCCAGCGTCAGTTCAGAAGATTTCCGGAAAGGCGAGGTGAATAATCCCGTAGCCTTGTTGCAGGGTAAAGTAGCAGGTCTGACCGTGAATCGTCCGGGTGGTAATCCCAATGAGGATTACACCATTCGGGTCAGAGGACTTTCCACCCTGGGCGGCAACACGGAGCCGTTAATTGTGGTTGACGGGGTTCCGGCAGCCTCTCTGAGCAGCGTTGATCCGAACGATATCAAGTCGATCGATGTGCTTAAAGATGCCTCGGCTTCCGCCATCTATGGCACACGCGGGGCCAACGGCGTGATCCTTATTACCACCAAATCCGGTTCTCCTGCGGAGGGTGTTGGAAAACCCAGCTTCCATATTGAATATAACGGATCAACCACCCTGGTTACGCCTTATCGCATGCAGGACATATTGAATGCCAAAGAGTATTTGAACCTGATTAACACCGTTGATCCGTCAGGTGCTCTTGCAAAAAAACTGGACCATGGAGCCTCCACTAACTGGTATGATCAAATCATGCAGACCGGCTTTAGTACGGTGCATGATCTTGCTCTTTCCGGGGGCAACGGCCAGACGGCCTATCGCGCATCCGTTAATTATCGTGATGTGCAGGGAATTGAAAAGCAAACCGGTTTCCAACAGTTAAACGGCAGGCTGCGGCTGACCCAATTCGCGCTCGACAACAATCTGACGCTTAATCTGAACCTGGCGGCTACGTCTACCGACAGGAATATCGGATTTCCCGATGCCTTTCGCTATGCCACCATCTATAATCCGACCTCACCGGTGAAAGGCGGCCCTAATGCCGCTACATACGGTGGGTATTGGGAACAAAATCTGTTCGATTATTTCAACCCGGTGTCTATGATCCAGCAAAATACGGATAAAGGCAGCGACCGGTTATTGAGCGGCAGCCTGAAGGGAGAGTATGATTTTTCACAGTGGGTTCCGGGATTGAGCCTGGCGGCCTTGTATGCCGATCAGCATACTTCAAATACCCAGAATCAATATTACCCTTCAACGGCCTACTTCCGCGGATCTAATGTGCATGGCAGGGCTATAAGGGACATTAATAACGTCAATAACCTGCTTTTTGAATCCACGGCTCACTACCTGCATTCCTTTAGCAGCAACCTGAATATAGAAGCTCTTGCCGGTTATTCCTGGCAGGAATTTGTATACGATGGCGAACACGTTGATACGGGGAACTTTTTGACCGACGCGTTTCTCTATAATAATCTGGGCGGTTCCCAGTATGTCAAAAACGGGCTGACCACCCTTACCTCGTATAAAAATTCAAATAAGCTGATTGCCTTTTTTGGCCGTCTGAATCTGAATTTTATGGATACCTTTTTCCTGATGGGAAGTCTGCGGCACGAAGGGTCGACGCGTTTTGGAGCCAATAACAAGTGGGGGAATTTTCCAGCCGCCAGTTTTGGCGTTGAACTGACGGAACTGGTGGATTTGCCCTATTTCAACAGTCTGAAACCCCGGGTTGGTTACGGTGTCACGGGGAATACTCCTCCTCAAAGCTACTTATCCCTGCCGTTACTGGGGCCCACAGGGGGCAGTTATCTGGTTAACGGACAGTTCGTTCCCAGTTACGGCCCGACTCAAAACCCCAATCCCGACCTGAAATGGGAAAAGAAAAAGGAACTGAATATCGGCATCGACCTGGCACTGCTGGATTCCAGAATACAGGCTTCCTTCAACTGGTATACCGACAAAACGGAAGACCTGATCTATCAGGCAACGGTGCCCGTTCCTCCTAACTTTTCATCGACCGAATGGATCAATGTCGGGGATCTTTCCAATAAAGGATTTGAAGGCAAGATCACGTTTAATGCTATCCGCGGGTCCACCTTTTCATGGACGACCAGTGGAAACTTCAGTATTCCTCAGCGGACGAAGCTGGTATCGTTATCCAACGATCTGTACAGCTTCGGGAAGGTGCAGATACTGGATAACCTGGGGTCTCCCGGGCAAAATTCAACCCCGATTGTACATATCGCCGAGGGAGAAGTGCTCGGGCAGCTTTGGGGGCCGGTTTTTGAGGGAGTGAGTGCCGACGGCGGATTTGAATTTAAGGATCTGAACGACGACGGTAAAATTGACTCGCAAGACCGGACGGTGATTGGCAACGGATTGCCTACCTTCAAGTTCGGGTTCAACAACACCTTCCGTTATAAGCACTGGGATCTGAGTGCCTTTATCTCAGGCATCTTCGGTCACGATCTGTTAAATACCTATCGGGCCTTTTATGAGAATCCGGCGATTCCATCGCTTGAGTCCTATAACGCACTGGCCTCATCGCGTGACGCGGCCCTTAAGGGACTGAATGTGGCATCAACCTTCTCAAGTTACTATGTGGAGAATGCCAGTTTTGTGAAGCTGGATAATGTCACTCTGGGCTATAATGTACCGTTCAATCCCGGTCTGCCGATCCAGTCGCTGCGGATCTACGTGACGGGCCAGAATTTGCTGACGGTTACCAATTATAAGGGAGCCGATCCTTCACCGCGGTATTCCGACCCGGGTTCGGTCGATAGTGGAAATTTCGCGGGCACACCGAATCCTCTCTTTATAGGCATCGACCGGAGAAATACCTGGTTCACAGCCAGAGAGTTTACCCTCGGCGTGGATGTCAGATTCTAAAGAATATTTAAGCTAAAATGGTAGGTATTACTATGATGAGAAAGAAAACATCTTTTATAATGATCGGGACAGCCCTTGGTCTTCTGATGATGGTCGGTTCCTGTACCGATCTAACGGAGAAGCCTTACGATACGGTTACGTCCAACAATTTCTTTAAAACGGACCAACAGTCTACATCCGCACTGGTAGCCGCTTATACTTCGATAGCGAATTATGTGGCTAATGACGGGTTCAGTGATCTTCAGGAACTTTCTTCTGATGAAGAGGTTGTTCCTCAAAGGGGATCCGACTGGTTTGACGGAGGCGAGCACATGCGCATGCAGCTGCATACCTGGACCGTCAAGGATCCGGTGCCCAATAATGGATGGGTATATCTTTTTGGCGGAGTCAGTACCTGTAACCGGCTGATTTCCCAATTCAGTGACCTGTTAAAGGCCGGTAATCTGGACCAGGCCAAGGCCGATGCATATATCGGCGAATTAAAGGTAATGCGTGCTTTCTATTATTACTGGCTGCTCGACTCCTTCGGCAATGTGCCGATCGTCAGAGGGTTTAAAAATGCTCCTAAGGCGCCCAACCAACCGAGCAAAAGCTTTCAGATAGGCAGGGACAGTGTCTTTAATTTTGTGGAAAGCGAGATCAAGGATAATATTGATGAACTTCCCCGGGCCGTGGATCAGTCGACTTATGGACGAATGACCGTGTGGGGTGCGCATTTTCTGCTGATGAAACTCTATCTCAATGCGGAAGTGTATACCGGGAAACCCCGCTGGCAGGATTGTCTCGCCCAGGCTGATTCAATTATCAATTCCGGCAAGTTTACCCTGGCCGGCAATTTCTTTGATAATTTTGCCACGAACAATTCAGGTTCGCCGGAATTTATTTTTGCGATTCCCTACGATCATGTCTATCTCCCGGGATTTCAATTTGCAAATGAGACCCTGCATTATCTGAATCAGCTTACCTTTAACCTGACCGCGCAGCCGTGGAACGGGTATGCTACGCTGGAAGATTTCTATAATTCATTCCAGGATAATGACGTACGTAAACAGGGATTTCTGGTAGGGTATCAGAAAGACTCCAAGGGTAACTACCTGATCGATAATGCTTCCTTTCCCGGCTCGCCGCACGGAGATACTGTATATTTCGATCCGCATATTAATGAGCTTGGACCCAAGGCATTTCGCGATGCGGGCGCCCGTTTCCATAAATTCGAGTACGCATTCGGGTCGACCAACAATCTGGATAATGATTTCCCGGTATTCCGGTATACGGATGTACTGCTCACCAAAGCGGAAGCTATGTGGCGGCTGGCAGGCGCCGGTGACAATTACAGTGATTCCAATGCTTTGCACCTGATAAATCTGATCCGCGAACGCGCCGGTCTTGCTGACTATACCTCGCTCAATGCATACAAGATTTTGCTTGAACGGGGCCATGAGCTTTATCAGGAAATGTGGCGCCGTCAGGATTTGATTCGCTTCAAAGGCGGGATGCATTATCATTACAGCAGTGATGGCGTTAAAGGTGCTCAATATCCTGCCAGCCAGTACAGCGCTTTTAACGATGCCTGGTGGCCAATCGATCCGACTCCCACTGAGAATGAAATCGCCGGGAAAGTTGCCCCCGATCCTGATACTCATGTAAATGTCTATCCTATTCCGTTTGACCAGTTGCAAGCCAATACCAATCTGGTACAGAATCCAGGCTATTAATTCCTGAATGCAGACCAATCTATGGAAAGCGAAGCCTGGTGTGGGAGCATCGGGCTTCGTTTTTAATTTTTCCCCGAGCGGATTAAGGAGCGGGTTAAAAGCAGGTTGCAAACATCAGGAAGGCGGCATCAGAAAATCCTCCCGGTTCTTCAGGAATGAAAATTACGGCGGTACATTTTTTTCTTTGTCACGACGACCACAAAGAAGTCACAGGGTGTTCTTTTTTGGTTCATAATGCCCATTGTGGCAAATGAGAAGCGTAGTAAATGGCAGTTTACATCTGGATAGTTAGCCATAATGTTCACAAAGGCTGCATAATGTGTACAAAGAACATACCGGGTTAAAATTTTCCTTGACTGATCAGACGGCTTTCTTTTGCAGGTTTTTCGGTTTAATATTCAGTAACCTGCAATTTGGTTTTAAATCGGTTTTAACTGAACAGGGGCTATCTTCACTTGAATAAGTCATTTACAAATCTGGGATGGCTGGTACCGGGGAGCCCTGTTCGTCTTTACCGTCACTTGCCTGAAGTGTTGTTTCTTGTATTCATGATCTCCTGTTCTCCCCGATCCTTTAAAAACGACGATGGTCATTTATTCTCCCTGCTTCCTCCTGACAGTACGGGAATACGTTTCATCAATAAAGTCAGGGACCGGAAAGATTTCAATATCGTGAATTATCTGTACTTCTATGACGGCGGCGGCGTTGCTGCCGGTGATATTAATAACGATGGCCTGCCGGATCTTTTTTTTACTTCCAATCTTGGGAAAAGCCGTTTGTATCTCAACAAAGGGCATTTTCGTTTTGAAGACATTACGAACAAGGCGGGAGTAGGGGGATCATCAGGCGCCTGGACAACAGGGGTCACCATGGCTGATGTTAATGGCGATGGTTACCTGGATATTTATGTATGCCGGGTGAATTACCGGGATAAATCAGGAGCTAATGAGTTATTCATTAACAACAAGAACGGTACCTTTACCGAAGAGGCGGCGCGTTACGGGCTGGATTTCAGAGGGTATTCCAAGCAGGCCGTTTTTTTCGATTATGATGAAGACGGTGACCTGGATATGTACCTGGTCAATCATTCGATCCATACCAAAGAATCCTTTGCTCCGGTTTCTCAGCGGAACGTGCCCGATCCGAAAGCAGGCGACCGGCTCTATCGCAATGATGATAATCGCTTTGTAAATGTGACGACCAGAGCAGGCATTTACAGCAGCGCACTGGGGTATGGACTGGCCGTGACTGTGGCGGATCTGAATAATGACGGGCACCCCGATATCTATGTTTCCAACGATTTTCACGAGAACGATTATCTCTATTACAATAACGGAGACGGCACCTTTACCGAGGCCCTTGAGTCGTCTGTGGGACACACCAGCCGGGCTTCCATGGGCAACGATACCGGCGACATCAACAATGACGGGCGTCCGGATGTTATTGTTGCGGATATGCTGCCCGATCAGGAACGGGCGCTGAAACAGTCGGCCGTTCCGATGTCATATAATGTGTTGCAGGCGGACTTGTCCTATGGATATTATTACCAGTACACCCGTAATACACTCCAGTTGAACAGGGGGAATGATGCTTCCGGGAAGGCTTTGTTCAGCGACATTGCTCCGCTGGCAGGGGTAGAAGCAACAGATTGGAGTTGGGCTCCTCTGCTATGCGATCTGAACAACGATGGCTGGATGGATTTGTTCATAACCAGCGGCATCCAGAGGAGGCCAAACGACAGGGATTATCTGCAGCGGGTGGCAAATATGCACTCAGAAAGTCCCGATGAATCAGAGGAGCCGGGTGATCTGGAGCTGATCAGATGGATGCCTAAAGCACCGCTTCCCAATCATGTGTTTGCCAACAACGGAAACCTGACATTTTTGGATAAATCGAAAGACTGGGGGCTGAATTACCAGGGGTACTCCAACGGCGCCGCGTATGCCGATCTGGATAATGACGGGGATCTGGATCTGGTTGTAAATGAAGTAAATAGCCCGGCACTGGTCTACCGGAATAACACGGAAAAGTTGCCGGATCATCATTATTTGAGAATCCGCCTGAGGGGATCAGGTATGAACACGTCTGGCATCGGCGCCAAAGTGTACGTGTACAGTGATGGGGGAAAATTTTACCGGCAGGAGATGCTGACCCGCGGTTTTGAATCATCCGTTGATCCGGTTATACATTTTGGTCTGGGAGCCGTCAAAAATATTGATTCTCTGCGCGTTATCTGGCCCGATGAAAAGACGCAGGAACTCGTACATCTCCCCGTCGATACACTGATCACTCTGAAACAGGAGGAGGCATCCGGCAGGTGGCATTATACCGGCGCGACGGGAATGCATCCGCTCGTTACAAAGATCGCCGGTAATTTGGATGTTCATTTTCATCATAATGAAGATCATTTTGTGGATTTTCGGTACGATCCACTGATGCCGCATATGCTCTCGCGCGAAGGACCTCCCATTGCGGTTGCGGATGTAAACGGGGATGGATTGCAGGATTTTTATGTCGGTGGCGCACGGGCACAGGCCGGCGCTCTTTATCTTCAACAGGAGAACGGGCAGTTTGTTAAAGCCGATGAACCCGCTTTTGGGTTGGACAGAAATTGCGAGGATACGGGAGCACTCTTTTTCGATGCCAATGGAGATGGATTCCCCGATCTGTATGTTGTGAGCGGGGGCAACGAATTCCCCGGTGCTGCAAGTCCCAAACTGGATCGGTTGTATCTGAATGATGGGAAGGGACATTTTCGAAAAGTCACGGATTATCTTCCCTTTATCTACTCAAACGGATCCTGTGTGGCTGCCGCTGACTTCGATGGAGACGGCGACGAGGATTTATTCGCGGGCAGCCGTTCTTTGCCGCGCCAGTACGGGGTGATCCCCAAAAATTATCTTCTCCGGAATGATGGCACAGGTCATTTCAAAGACGTGACCGATTCACTGGCCCCGGGGCTTCGGCGTGCAGGTATGGTCACGGATGCGGCATGGGCGGATTATGATGATGACGGGAAACCCGATCTGGTCGTGGTCGGCGAGTGGATGCCCATTATGGTATTTCATAACGAGAACGGGAGATTGATCAATGTGACGAATCGGACCGGGTTAGACAGTACCAACGGCTGGTGGAACACCGTGTTGGCCGGCGATTTTGACAGCGACGGGGACGTTGATTTTATGGCAGGGAATCTGGGATTCAATTCGGTTTTACATGCGTCGCGCAGATACCCGCTCCGATTATATCTCGGCGATTTCGATCATAATGGGGTAAAAGATCCTATCATAACTTATTACAAAGACGGCCGGGAATATCCTTTGGCAACCAGAGATAAACTTCTCATGCAGATGCCTTCCCTTGAACATCGTTTCCCCGACAATGCATCTTACGCCGGAAAAAGCATTGATCAGATTTTCTCATCCGAACAATTACAATCGGCAAAGGTAAGATCTGTCTATACGTTTGCTTCCTGTTATATTGAAAACATGGGGAATGGTACGTTCAGAATTCATGCGCTGCCTTTGAAAGCACAAATCGGCCCGATATATACATTTCTGGGAATGAAATCCAGCCGTGATGGTGAGAAATATATTTTTGCAGCCGGCAATTCCGATGGAACGGGCACGTGGCAGGGACGTTATGATGCCGGTTATGGATTGGTACTTAAAGAAGCAGGCGCCGGAGAATTCAAGCCTTTGTCGCTGCAGGAAAGCGGCTTCGTAGTTAAAGGCGATGTACGGAGCCTAAAAATGCTGGAAAGATCGGCAGATACGCTTATTATCGTGGGAAGAAATAACGACGCACTTCAGGTTTTCGAATTTTAGAACAAAAATAAAAGATATGCGATATACAAACCCGGGGTGGATTTTATTGCTCCTGTCATTACTCACTGGCTGCAACAAAAAATCTCATTATGAGCAGGTAGTTGATCAGCAATTAGCTACAGGGGTCCGCCATGACAGCCTGTTCCTTGGTTTCACGTTCGGCATGAGTAAGAAAGAGTTTTACGCTGATGCCTGGAAATTGAACAAGCAACATTTGCTGACAAACGGCGCGGGAAATTTGACTATAAAATATAATCTCGACAGTCTGAAGATGCCGGCAAAGATGAATTTCTATCCTCAGTTTTATCACGATAAAATATATCTCATGCCAGTCCGGATAGCCTATACTGCCTGGGCGCCGTGGAACAGGAAATTATGGGCCGACAGCCTTGAGCAGGATGTGATTCACTTGTTCAGCAGATGGTACGGCCCCGGCTTTTTCAAGGTATCCGGAGCCAAAGGAAAGGCGGCCTGGGTGAAAGTAGACGGCAACAGGCGCATCGTAATAGTAAAGCATGGTAATATGGCGGTGGACATTCTCTTCACCGATTTGACCGTAAAAAACAAAATAAAAAAACAACGCCTGAAAAAACCTTCTCTCTGGGATAAAGTCGAATCTCTTTTTTGAACTTTTTGATTCACAAATGCTACACAAGGTTGCTAAGAATATGCATAGTGTCCTTTGTGAGGTTCATTGTGTCCATAGTGGTAAATAAGAAGCGAACAATTAAACAATAGCTATGTTAAAAGGATGGTCTGTAGGATTGCTCTTGCTGATATTCTTTCTGGTTGGGTGCAACAATGAGAAGCCCCAAAAACAGGCTTTGTTTACCTTGCTTTCTTCCTCAGCAACCGGCATAACATTTTCAAATGACCTGAAACCGACTCCTGAACTAAATACCTATACTTTCCGGAATTTTTACGACGGTGGCGGCGTGGCATTGGCGGATATCAATAACGACGGCCTTACCGATATTTATTTCACGGGAAACATGGTTGAAAACCGGTTATACCTGAACAAAGGTCATTTCCATTTTGAAGATATCACGGAAAAAGCGGGTGTGGGTTGCGACAGTCTTTGGTCGACGGGAGCGACTTTTGCGGATGTGAACGGGGATGGCCTTCCGGATTTATTTGTATGCATTTCCGGTCCGCCGGGAGGCAAAAATCGTCATAATAAATTATTCATCAATAACGGAGATCTCACTTTCACGGACGAATCGGTACAATACGGGCTCGCCCATTCGGGATTATCGATACAAGCGGCCTTTTTTGATTATGACAACGACGGCGATCTGGACATGTATCTGTTGAATAATCCCATCCGGTCGGTTATTAATTTCTCAAAAAAAACAGGATCTCAGCGTAAGATACCCGACCCATTGGGTGGTAACATCCTGTATAGAAATGACGACAATAATTTTACGAATGTGACGACGAAGGCAGGCATCTACAGCAGCATCATTGGGTTTGGTCTGGGGGTGAGTGTCGGTGATCTCAATCGCGACGGCTGGCCGGATTTGTATATTTCGAACGATTTTTTTGAACGCGATTACCTGTATCTGAACAATCATGACGGCACATTCCGCGAGGTGCTGCCTCAGGAAATGCAGGAAACGAGCCGGAGTGCAATGGGCGCGGATATTGCTGATATCAATAACGACGGCTGGCCGGATATTTTCGTGACGGATATGCTGCCGCGGGATGAATCCCGGTACCGGACAAAAACATCCTTCCAAAATTGGGACGAATATCGGCAAAATGTTAAAAAGGGATATTATTACCAATTCACACGCAATACATTGCAACTGAACAACGGAGACGGGACATTCAACGAGATCGGCCGCCTGGCCGGGGTGGAAGCAACCGACTGGAGCTGGGGAGCCCTGCTCTTCGATATGGATAACAACGGTTACAACGATATCTTTGTCGCCAACGGTATTTACAGAGACCTTTTGGATCAGGATTATATCCATACGATGTCGAATCCACGGGCTATGAATACAATCCTGAAAAATAAACGGACCGGCATCCTGAAGCTGATCCGTCTGATGCCCAGTGTGGCAATTCCAAACTATACGTTTCATAACAACGGAGATTTGACCTTTTCAGACTCCTCGCAGGCATGGGGTATCGCCCGGCCCGGTTTCTCAAACGGGGCGGCTTACGGAGATCTGAATAACGACGGGGCTATGGATTTGGTGGTCAATAACGTAAATATGCAGGCATTTGTATACCGAAATAATGCCGGAAACCTGCGTCCGGATAACCATTGGCTGACCGTTATCCTCGAAGGTGTGCCGCCCAATACCGGGGCTGTCGGTGCGGAAATTACCTTGTGGTGCGGCCGGGAGCAGCATTATCGTTACGAGATGCCGGAACGGGGATTTGAGTCGTGCAGCGATCCGCACCTGCATTTTGGCCTGGGCAAGGCCCTCAGGGTGGATTCCCTGCAGGTTCGCTGGCCCAACGGACAGGTGAGTAACCGCTATGATATTGCGGCGGACCGGTTTCTCACCATCCGCCAGACAGACGCCCCGGCTGCCGGAACGCTGACCTGGTATCATCCGGACACAGGCCGCAAATCTCCGGCAATGCTTCGTGATGTGACCCAAAGTTCAGATATTGCCTGGGTTCACCGGGAAGATGACTTTAATGATTTCTCGCGTAATCCTCTGCTTTTCCAGATGCGCTCGAACGAAGGACCGAAGATTTGCGTAGGAGATGTAAATGGCGACGGACGGGAGGACTTTTATGTGGGCGGGGCTAAGAAACAACCCGGGGCGTTGTTCATCCGCAAGACGGATGGAAGCTTTCAAGAAATGAAGGAACCGGCCTTCATGAAAGATAAGCTCAGCGAAGATACCGGTTGCACCTTTCTGGATGCGAATGGAGATGGCGATCAGGATCTGTATGTGGCCGGCGGGAGCAATGAGTTTCCGTCCAGTTCACAGGC
>CAZNHE010000053.1:0-18870 GCA_964572735.1 uncultured Chitinophagales bacterium
TACGTCTCTTGCAGAAGCGCCTGCTGTTGCGTGGTTACTTCATAATAAAACCGGCCGTCAACGGCTTTGCGCCACGGGCGATAACTGGTCAGTGACCGGACATAAACCCCACGGGAATCCGTTTCCTGCGCCTGCTGCTGAAATAACGGGGTAACATTCCTCCGTCGGAAGGATATTTGATTGTTTGTCTGAAATGCAGGTGCAGGCTGCCAGTCGAACCCGATTTGCTGAGTGTAGGAATCCGACTCCTTCTTCAATGAACCCTGCAGAGGCAGCTCATCCCGGCGCAGGCTATATTGATACCGGATATTAAACTTCCCGGCTGAATACTGCAGCCCCGGACCTGCCGTCCAGAAGCGTAATGCCGAGGCAGTCAGAGAATCCGTCCCGCTTACCCGTTGCAACCGCTGTTCGTGATCCCAATCGAACAACGGCTTGAAAGTGCCTATCCCGGTCCGGATCGCATAATTCAGATCTCCCTGCTGCCGGAACCAATTGCCGTACTGGTGAAGCGCCGAATCGACACTGACGATATGCTCAAGGTGATAATTCAGCTCGGGGAGCCCTTTCTGCTGGCTGGAAATATCCCATTGTTGACTGGATACGAGAAAATCTGGGCGGGAGATCCACCCTGCGCCCAGCTGCATCGATGTCTGTGCTCCCGGCGCCCAGGTAAGGCTGGTTTCGGTGGCACGCTCCTGCGTCTGCCTGTCACTTACAATATTCCACTTACGATCGAACTCAACGGGTTTGACGCGGTCAAAATATACAAATCGCTTTCCGGTATACCATTGATCGGCGTTAAAGCGGATCATCCCCACGCCGGTATGCATACTGTCGGTCTGAATTCCCACCCGATAGGCATTGTCAAAGTCATCCTGATCATCCAGAGATGAAAAACGGTTCTGATCGAAATGGCTGCCGGCCCATTCGCCGTATAAGTCGACATGTTTTATAAGGTTGAACCTGGAACGAAAGGTGACCATTGTATGAGCGGCAGGCGGAGTTACGGTACGCAGCGTGTCGTAGTTCCCCTGGCCGGCACCTGCCCAGTCGTAGATGATCCCGTTCTGAACCTGTCCCGCCCGGCGATAGGAGCCCGTTCCATCCGGAACAGGACTAAAGCGTATCTGGTACACATTTCGTGGATCTCCGGGAATATTTTTATAATACACGACTCTCCGGCCGCCAATTACCGTGTCGAGGCGGGTATATTTTACCATTTCGGGATTGATCCCCGGCCCTACGGAGTCAACGCCGCTCAATTGTGCGGGGTGGTCTCCCGCCTTTCTGAGTTTTTCAATGTCGGAGGGAGAAAGGGAGAGCTGATTATTGGGGTTATCATTATCCGCCTCCCGGATGACGCCGACAGCCAGCTGCAGCTTTCCCTTCAATAAATGATGATCGCTGATCTCACCCCCAAGCACCGACCGGCTGTATTGTTGGTTCAAATATTGAAAGTCAACGGTGATTCTCGACTTTGAGGTAATGATTTGATGATTTGTGAATGTTATCGTCCCCAGGCTGTAATCAATGGTATAATCATTCTCTTCTCCCCGGTGCATCAGCACGCCGTCGACATACACTTTTTCGGTACCGGCCAGGATGATGATGAAGGCTTCCCCGTGCGCACCCGTCAAACGGTAGGGGCCCTGATTCCCGTCGCTTCCCATAAACTTCTGCTCCTGCCAGGTTCCCCGTTCAGCCGTGGCAAATACACTAAATTCCCCCGTTTTAAACGAACCGCCGCCCTCGGCTCCCTGAAGCCTCCTGTTCAGCCTGGCAAACGAACTGTTATCATAATGAACATCAATATCCCCGAGCTGAACATGCATCTTACGGCTCTGAAGCCGGATATACACCCGGTCGAACTCCTTCAGATTCTGTGTAGTTCCATCTGGCTGGATCGGCGTATTTTTATCGGTCAGCACGGCTACAAGTGAGAGATCGTCGGTAAGTTGCCCGTTCAGATTCAGTTGCAATCCACTCTGGAGGGATGCATCCTGGTTCGTTCCGACCGTTATGCCCCGTGTGAAGCTTCCGCTCTTTTCCAGGCGGGCATTTCCAAACAGGCTCTCAGTGGTAAATGCATTGCGGGACACCCGCAGCGGCTGATGCGTTGTATCCGCCTGTAACTGGCGTAACTGCGCCGAGTCGGGAGGCACCAGTTCATGTTGAAAAAAAGTCCGCCGTAACCCAAACGGGATCATCCGGTAACGGACCAGTACCGAATCGACGGGATAGGTGAGGGCAGGTGTTTCACGGAAAGAGATCGTGCCCTCGTCAGGATGAAAAACCCAGTAACTGCGGGAAAGTGTATCAGCCCGTCGAAATACGGTCAGTGATCCCGTCTCAATCCAGTAATCGAGAAAATAGCTGGTATCGGGATGAACATCATGGAGCTGTTTTTCTACCGGAACAGACGCTTGTGCCCACACGGCAACAGGGTAACACATCGCGATGATACATATTGCTACATGTCGGGCGTTCACCATGCAAATCCGCTACTAAAACACCGGGTTCGGGAAAGCTGTAAAGTTGTGGAGGAATCACCGTTTAAACAAATTTAATAATGGCCGGCACCCCGTTTTCATTATTATTGTGAAAAACGTTCCAGACCCTGATCGAGGAAATTTTCAAACGCTTCAGGCCGGGTATAGCCGGAAATCTTGTCGATAAGCCGTCCGGTCTGCGGATCGACGATGGCATAGGTAGGAAGGGCAACCGTTCCCGTCAGCTTAAACTGGTATAATTGATTCTCCGGCCCATCGGCACCTCCGTCGGTATAAAGCCGTACAAGGGAAAACCGGCTGAACCGCTGCTTCACCTGTTCGAGCGTAAATACATTCGCCTCCATGGCACGGCAATTGGTACACGTGTATCCCGTGAAATCAATAAAAACAGGCTCCTTCTGCTCGACAGCCGTCTTTTTTGCAGCATCCAGGTTCTGAATCCACGGATCACCGGACGCGGGGACATCCGCAGGGCCGTTCCGGACGATCGTGGCGACCACACTGACATCCGTTGCCTTTTTGGGAGGCAGCCATGCGTCCCAGATTCCAAGAGAAGCTCCCAGTAATCCCGGGATCAGGTAGAGGCTGAAGGCCAGAAAGGGAATAGCCAGCAGGAGACGAACGGTGGAGATATGCTCCCGCCGAGATTCATGGGAGAACCGGAGTTTGCCCAGCAGGTAGAAACCGGCCAGAGCAGATATTACGATCCATGCCGAAATCGTCAATGGCCGCGTAACAACGCCCCAGTTCCATATCAGATCGGCATTCGACACGAATTTAAATGCAGCCGCCAGCTCTACAAACCCGAGAATTACTTTCACCGAATTCATCCATTCCCCACTGCGCGGCAGCGATTCCAGCCAGCGCGGAAATATCGCGAACAGAACAAAGGGGATGGAAAATGCCGCAGAAAATCCGACCATCCCGATAACCGGATAAAACCATTTCCCCAGAGTAGTTGCCGCCAGGATTCCTCCAACAAACGGTGCCGTACATGAAAAGGAGACCGCACTCATGGTCAGTCCCATAAACAAGATGCCCGTCAGCCCTTTTTGCTCCGAGCTTTGCCTGTTCAGATAGTTAGTCAGCTGGTAAGGCAGGCGGAGTTCAAAGAGACCGAGCAGGCTGATCGCGAAAACGACGAAGACGATTCCGATAATCAGGTTTACCCAGGGACTCGAAGCAAATTGTGAGGCGCCCGAGGCCCCCAGAATTAGCGCCAGAACCGATCCGAGAACCGTGAATGTCAGAATGATGGACAGGCCGAAGAGAAATGCGCTTGCCACGACCCGCTTCTTGCCACCGCCGCCCTGTTTTGAGAAATAGGAAATAGTAAGCGGGATCATCGGGAAAACGCAGGGGGTCAGCAGCGCGGCAAATCCTGCTGTGATGGCAATCCACAGGAAGGAGAAGATGCCTCCCCCGGTGTAAGTATTCAGGGCACTCCTGATCTCCGTATTCGTGGTGTTTGCAGGATTTTCGTGTGAGATCACCGGACCTGTGTCCGGGCCGTTTGTGGATGGAAGAACCGCTGCCGATTCGTTCCCTTTTTTAAGCGTTACAGAGGCTGTCAGCACTTTCTTCCTTGGAGGCAGGCACAGCCGGTCGTTACAGGTCATATAATGAACCTGAATCTTCAGCAGCTGGCGGGACGGCGTCGCCTTGCTGAAAACTATGGGGATTCTGAAAGAAGCCGAATCAGAATGCCAGCGAAGCTCCATCCGGAAGTTGGGATCGTAAACGCTCTCCATCTTCCCTTCTTTGATATCGCCGGCGATCCGGGCATTACCGGAAACAATTTTGAATGAGGTAGGTACGGGTCCGTCTTTGCCAAGATCGGTAGCATACAGGTGCCACCCCCTGCCGATCTGTGCGTGCACAGTCACTACAACAGGCTCACCGGTAGCGACTGCTGTCTGCGGAGCCTGCAACGAAAAATGCACCGGATCGGGAATACCCTGTGCAGAAACAAAAAAAGGGGTCAGGAACAAAAGCCCGACCCCCAAAATCCTGATTAGGTTTTTCACCATCACATTTGACTGGTGCTGGTCAAGACTCATCTTTTACTACCCAGACTTTCAACCCGGCTGTGATATCACCGTGAAGCTGAACGTCGGCGGTATATTCCCCTAACGAACGAACTTCCTCATTCAGTGTAACTTTACGCCGATCAATCTGAATTCCTTTCTCAGCCAGGGCACGGGCGATCTGCATGGTGGTAATGGTGCCGTGGATTTTGCCTTCTTCACCCGCTGTTACCGGAATCGTAATGGAAGTTTCCTTAATCTTCCCGGCAAGCTCTTCAGCGGCCTGGCGGTCGAGACTGAATCGCTTTTCGAGTTGTCGCTGCCGCTCTTCAACAGCACGGACCGCTCCCTGTGTAGCCACAGCAGCCTTGCCGCGCGGGATTAGGTAGTTCCTTCCGTAACCGTCTTTTACCGTTACGATATCCCCTGCTTCACCGAGTTTTTCGACTGTTTCCTTAAGTACTAATTTCATGTCGTGAATCTGCTTACTGATTGTGGGGTTACCGTAAATTCTGCGCTACATAAGGCAACAGGCCGAGATGACGCGCCCGTTTAACGGCACGCGACAGCTGACGCTGGTATTTGGAACTGGTACCTGTTACCCGCCGCGGCAGAATCTTGCCCTGATCGTTGATGAAATGCTTTAGCACCTCAACATCTTTATAATCAATATATTGAATACCTGCTTTACTAAAAAGGCACTGCTTGTCTTTAAGCTGTTTCTTCTGTGGATGTGCCGGATTCTTTAACATAATAGCTTCTTTTTGTGGTTAGCGTACGATTCAGCTGTCTTCGGCTTCTTCCTCGACGGCGAAGATATCGGGTACTTCGCCGCGTTTGGCCAGCTCCCGGTGGCGCAGCATCTTGCTGTCGTATTTCAGGAACAGGAAGCGGATGATGTTATCTTCCAGCACCAGCGTTCGTTCAAGCTGAGCCAGGATTTCGCCGGAACTCGTGAAGTACACATTCACGAAATAACCGCTGTGCATATTCTCGATATCGTAAGCCAGTTCGCGGGCTCCCCACTCGTCAACTTCATCAATCGTGGCTCCGTTATCAGTAAGGAATTTGGTGACTTTTTCAACGACAGCCTTGATATCACTCTCATCAAGAACAGATTTTACGATATACGTAAGCTCGTAAAAATTCGATTTGTCCATATATATGGTCCTGTGGTTGTTTGATCTGGATGATAATCCAAACAGTCGATGGCGTTTCCACCGACAGGAGCTGCCAAATATATCCTTTTATTGAGGGATATACAAGAAAGCTGTATTATAGTTTTACAGAAGAGTTGTTGTTTATGGATTGGCAAACAGATCCGGAGACGGCCATCCTATAGGAAGAAACTGAGCTTTCTTTGCAAGCTTATTAGCTGATTGAGAATGGTTCTTATAGGTATCCCACTCAGGATAATAATCGTCATCAGCCTGGTTCCCCCAGCAAAACCAATTCTTTCTTTTACCACGAGCAAATAATTCGAGAAATGGCCCCCAACTGCAACTTTCTATCAAATCATATTGTTCATCGGGTTTCCGACTGTGTTCTCTTTTTCTTGAAATAATAATATTAGGTTGTGTTCTTCCTGGATCGAGTGTCCGTGGGTTTCTGCCACGAACCCCAAACAGAATCACTTCTGTTACATTTCTGAAATAAAACCCTACTCCACGCCTGTCTGGGCCACCATCCTTACGAACCTTATACCATATAATATTAGTTTTATATTGGAATCCCCATGCCTTCATCACCTCGAGTCCCTCCGCAATTAAGGCATTTGGAACCCACAAGTAAAGATGTGCCGTTTCGTTAAGCGCTTCAGAGACAGGAAGCTCGCAGATCTCATCAACGGGCAAAGTTGGGTACCGCGCTAACCTTTTATGCTCAGGTGCCATTTTACCCGTTCTGTTTTGAAATTGCCACGGCGGATCAGCTAAGATCGTTGAGAATTTCCTGTCACCGGCGAACTCTAAAAAGTCTTTCGTTGCATTCATATCATTTATTGTACATATAATTTTTCAGAAATGCCAAAAGCGAGTATAGGACAACCAGAACCACTTCCTCCCTCAATTCGAGGAAGTAATTTACCCATATGGGTGGTCGATGCCCCGTAAGACGACCCCCTTCCTAATTTGTTGAAAATGTCTTGCAACTGGTCACAACGGGTAATAATGATTCCAACACTTATGGCTCTTAAGTCGAATAATAGCCTAAAG
The DNA here is from genome assembly GCA_964572735.1 of uncultured Chitinophagales bacterium. Classification (GTDB taxonomy): domain Bacteria; phylum Bacteroidota; class Rhodothermia; order Balneolales; family DATFMH01; genus DATFNI01. The sequence goes on from CAZNHE010000053.1 coordinate 6,754, forward strand.
TTATTTAGATCCCTATCAAAGAATGGATCTTTATTATTCCATTCAATTTCTAAGGCGATGCGATTCTTCACACAATCGACCTTGTGCGTTGGTGCATCCATTTCAGTATCATCAACAACAACCTTTGTTGTAAATTTCTTCTCAGCCCATCCTTTTTCATAAAGAAACGAATCAATATAATCCGATACCTTCGTTTTTCTTCCACCCGGAGTAATAATCCACTCTTTCTTTAACCGGAAAGAAGTTAATAACTCAATTATATCGTTCCATTCTTCAGGAAAATCTTCCTTCAGAATTGCAATTGCATGTTTCCACTCATGTACTTCATAATTTTCCTTTATGAAAGAAGGTATAAGATCTTTTCCCATAACCTGATATATGCTTTTGTGGAAAAACTACAAGTCACCCCCTTCAAGGCACCAGGGCCATGCCCGACCCATAGCTGTATGAACTCAGCAGGTGGTACACGTCGGTCGGGGTTATTCCGAAATAGATGGTGAAAATGGCCAGCAGGATCAGGGCGAACTGGTAAGCAGGAGCCACACGCACGGCACCGTATTCTTCCTTCGGCTGACGCATGTACATATGCACCATCACTCCCAGGTAATAATACGCGCTGGCCGCACTGGCCAGCACCCCGATGATGGCGAGTCCGGTATAATGGGCATGGATGGCCGCGGCAAAGATCTTATACTTCCCGATGAACCCGACGAGCGGGGGAATCCCTGCCAGGGAGAACAGGAAGATCGACAGGAGGATAGCCATCAGCGGCTGGCGGAACCCGAGCCCGTCGTAATTACGGATATTGGTGAAATCGGCACCTTTCTGACGTTCGAAATAGGCTACAACCCCGAAAGCGCCGAGGTTCATCAGACTATAGGCAAACAGGTAATACATCACCGCGTTATAACCCTCGGCCGTTCCGGCCACCAGCCCGACCAGGATGTAACCGACATGAGCAATTGAGGAATAGGCCAGCATGCGCTTGATGTTTTCCTGAACCATTGCGATCAGGTTACCGACAATCATCGTAAGGATGGCAATCACACGAAGGGCTTCACCCCATCCGAATATCGCGTCGGGAAGCGCATGACTCAATACCATAATCAGTGCCACGAGAGCGGCCGTCTTAGTGGCGGTGGCCATAAAGCCGGTGATTGTGGTCGGAGTACCTTCATAAACATCCGGTACCCACATATGAAACGGAACCGCAGACACTTTAAACAGGAATCCCACAAGCAGGAGCCCGATTCCAATCCAGTAAAGCAGAGTAGGATTGCTCACCTGAGCGATATCGGTCAGGTGGGTCGTTCCCGTTGCGCCGTACAAAAGAGCGATCCCGTACAGGAAGAAGCCCGTAGAAAATCCGCCAAGCAGGAAATATTTTAAGGCCGCTTCAATCCCCTCTTTTTTATTATGCACCAGGCCGGCCAGTACGTAGAGGCAGATCGACATGGTCTCCAGCCCTATAAACACGGTAATCAGGTCGGCGGCGGATGCAAGGGTAACCATGCCGACCCCTGAGAAAAGAATCAGTGCATAGACTTCGCTAAAATTATGCCGGATCCCCCTGAGGTAGTCGTGTGAAAGAACGATGGTGAAGAACGTGGCCAGCAGGATCACCATCAGGCCGAAACCGGTCATTCCTCCATAACTGATCATTCCATAAAAAACCTCCCCTTCGGGCAGGGTCATCTGCCGGAAAGCGCACAGGAGAGCAATAAAAGAAGAGATGATCGTGATCCAATATACGGCCCGTGAGTTTCTGGAAAGGGCGTCGACCAGCAACACGATCAGCCCGCCCACGGCAAGCACGATGGCCGGAAGGAAATAAATTAACTCTAGTGCGATATTCATGTATGAATATTTACGTGTCTATCGAATCAATAGCCCGGGCTAGTTCGATATCTTTATGGGTTACCTTGTCTCCCGCATCATGCGTGGAGAGATGGATGTTAACTTTATTGTATACATTGAATAATTCGGGATGATGCTGCAGGGCTTCCGCCTCAAAGGCAACCCGCATGATGAAAGCTGCGGCCTCTTTAAAATCAGCAAATTTAAATTCCCTGCCCAGTTTATCATCTTCGAATTTCCAGTTCCCAAGCGACCTGAGCGCCTGTTGTAATTCTTCTTTGGTGAGTGGTTCGGTAGCCATGGCAAATCAGTTTGTTGTTGCGTCTACGAGTTTTGGCGTTACGTCATACACCGTAGCCGCCCATCCCGGAAGACCGGCGGTGTGCGCCTGTTCCCGAATGGCCATTGCCTTCTGACCGGTATCCTGCAGCAACTGCTCAACCTGTTGTTCCGAATACCGGGTGAATGTTGTGGGATGAACTCCTATCCACACGATAAAAATGATCAACGGCAGCAACAGGACGATCTCCCGGCCATTCAGATCGATGAGCTTCTTATGATTCTCATTCTTGAATGGCCCCCACAGAACCCGTTCATACATCCAAAGCATATAGCAGGCAGACAGAACGATCCCGATCGTGGCGACAATGGCAAACGACGGTGTATTCAGTACTGCTGAGGATAACGAGCCGTTGAGGATCAAAAATTCCCCGACAAACCCGTTTAATCCCGGCAGGCCGACGGAAGCCAGCGTAGCCACCAGAAAAGCCACTGCAAGAACAGGAACGGATTTGGCGATGCCTCCGAAATCAGATATTTCGTAGGTCCGGCACCGGTCGTAGATCATCCCGAGAATCAGAAATAAAACTCCTATGATGAGTGCGTGATTGACCATCTGAATGATGGATCCCTGAACCGAGATGGTCGTCATTGCAACGATGCCGAGCACAATAAAACCAAGGTGGCTGAGCGACGAATAGGCAATCAGCTTTTTTACGTCCTTCTGAACCAGGGCAACCAAAGCTCCGTAAATAATGCCTATGATTCCCAATACCGCCATATAGGGAGCAAAGGTCATGAATGCATTGGGAAAAATCGGCAGGCAGAATTTAAGCAGCCCGTATGTCCCCATCTTAACCATAATGGCTGCCAGGATCACCGTACCGACTGCCGGGGCCTGCCGGTATGCCGAAGGCAGCCAGGAATGTAATGGGAACAGGGGGATCTTGATACAGAAAGCCAGCGCAAATGACAGAAACAGCCACGTCTGCGGCACCAGACCGATATGCAGCCGGTCGCTGCTGAGAATGCGCCAGTCGGTCGTGAATACCCCGTGATTGACCGTCTGCCCGGCATAATATCCCAGGTAAAATATCCCCACCAGCATCAACAGGGTTCCCACCAGCGTATAGAGGAAAAATTTCACCGTTGCAGAGATGCGCTCTTTATCCCCCCAGATTCCGATCAGGAAATACATGGGTACAAGGCTGGCCTCAAAGAAAATGTAAAAAATGAAGATGTCGTTGGATGCAAACGCGCCGAGAATCGCCGTCTCGAGCAGCATCAGCATGGCGTAGAATCCGGCCACGTGTTTATGGACGGAATCCCATGCCGCAAGAACGACAACCGGACCAAACAGAGCCGTCAGCAGGAAAAGCAGCAGACTCAGCCCGTCAAGGCCGACCAGATATTTGATGTCGTAGCCGGGAATCCACTGCCGGCTCTGTGTAACGTACTGCAGAGTGGATGAATGTGCGATATCGAAATTGAACAGAAGCGGCAGCGCAAGGATGAAGGTAGCTACGGAAATGATCAGACTCACCCATTTAAGGCCCCGCACATTTTTGATAAGCATTGCTGCCGCGACTCCCAGCAACGGCAGGAAAATAGTGATATTTAAAAGTGCCTTCATTACGCGGTTACGTGATTATCAAAAGATTAAAATGCCCAGAACAATAATGACTCCGATCACAAGCATGAATGCATAAACCTGAATAACCCCGGTCTGCAGATACCGGAGCACACTGCCGCTGAAACGTGTGATGTTCCCCACGGCATTCACAATGCCATCAATTACTCTCACATCAAAAACGGCCAGTACCCGGTCGGAGAGGCGCACGACCGGATTGACGATAAACCCTTCATACGCTTCATCAATATTATATTTCCGGTTCCAGAAACGGTACAATCCGCCCAGACGGCGCGCCCAGAGGGCGTCGGAGGCCAGTACCTTGTCGTCCTTATACAACCTGAAGGCGTATACCGCCCCCCAGATAGCCAGTACTGCCGACAGGCACATCAGGAACCATTCCGTTCCGACAGGTATATGGTCGCCAACAGTGGCGGTCGTCCTGGAGAGCCAGTTTTCCAGGGCATTAATATTGACATGACTTCCAAAGGTTTCCAGCCAGTATTGCGGGATGCCGAAGAAACCGGCGAATGCCGAGCCGATGCCCAGTATCCAGAGAGGAAGAGTCATCTTCCAGCCGTTTTCATGGACATGGCGGCCTGCATCTTCGGCCCCCTGTACGCGCCCCGGCAGCCTGAAGGTGCCGTGAAACATTGCTGTAGCCAGACGGAACATATAGAAGCCCGTAAGAAAAGCGGTGGCAATGCCGACACCCCATAAAATATAGTATATGGTACCGGCATAAGATCCCAGTCCTGCATTAAAAGCATAGGCCAGGACTTCATCCTTTGAGAAAAAGCCTGAGAAAATCGGGATGCCGGCAATGGCCAGCGTGGAGATCCAAAATGTCAGGTAAGTTGACGGCATCTTCTTCTTCAGGCCGCCCATATTACGCATATCCTGCGCATCAAAATGGACCTGCTTCCCCTCCTTGTGTAACTCCCTTTCTACGTGTTCCATCATATGAATGACTGAACCGGCACTCAGAAAGAGGCAGGCCTTGAAAAAGGCATGCGTCGTCAGGTGAAAGATAGCCGCCGAGTAGCCGCCTGCCCCCAGGGCCAGGAACATGTATCCCAATTGGGATATCGTCGAATAGGCCAGTACTTTTTTGATGTCGTACCGGGTGATCGCAATCGTTGCCGCAACAAGGGCTGTTATGGCTCCGACAATAGCGACGATCATCATAATTTCGGGAACCAGCACATATACAAACGATAACCGCGCAATGAGATAAACCCCGGCCGTTACCATCGTAGCCGCGTGGATAAGAGCAGAAATCGGCGTCGGCCCTGCCATGGCATCGGGCAGCCAGACGAGCAGGGGGATCTGGGCACTCTTCCCGGTTGCTCCGATCAGCATCAACAGGGCAATCCAGGCGAGCGTGGTGTGCGGGATGTCTCCGGCATGACTGAAAATGGCACTGAAGCTGAGGCTGCCAACAGCATTGAAAAGCAGGAATATGGCAATGAGGAATGCGAAATCACCTACCCGGTTGTAAAGGAACGCTTTTTTAGCGGCTACGGCATTTGCAAAGTCGGTATACCAGAAACCGATCAGCAGATAGGAAGCGAGTCCGACACCTTCCCATCCGAGAAACAGCAGGAGGATGTTGTCGCCCATCACCAGGTTCAGCATCATGAAGATGAACAGGTTCATATAGGCAAAGAACTTCCAGTAACCCTCATCATGATCCATATATCCCATCGAATAAAGATGGATGATCGAACCTATTCCTGTAACGACCAGCATCATCACCAGAGAGAGCTGATCGATGTGATAGGATACCGGAGCGGAAAATGAGCCGGCACGTACCCAGTCGAACAGGGTGACTGTAAATGCCGGTGAGGAACTGCCGGTATTCAGCCAGATCAGGAAGGTAAAAATAAAAGGGATAAATACGACAAGGGTGGATATTGTACCTATAAGGCCCTTTTTCCGGCGGTAGTTCCGTGAGAAAAGCCCAATCAGACCATTAAAAAGAAACCCTGCCAGCGGCAAGGCAATAATGTATGGTACCAGATTACTAAATGGATTCATCGAGTTGCGGTTCTATAATCTAACCAAATACTCAAAACCGGCGGTGGCCGCTTGTCAAAAGCCGCCCCCGCTGAATATCGAGTGCAAAGATACAAAAATTTGGTTGACCGTAAAGATCCGTATTTAAAGTTTATGGTTGTCGTTTAAACCGATTGAACAGATTGGCCGTCATAATTCGGGATGTTTCCAAAGAAAAACGGTTTCTTTCGTTATCTTCATCCTTCGCAATCCATGGCTTTGTACGGGACATACGGCGGATTCCGCCTGGGCGGCACATTTCGCCTCTGCCCCTGACTGATTTTTAAACTGATCGGGTTGCGTTATTTTAGGCTCAACAATTTTACCGATACATCTTTTTAGCTTGTACCAAAAAGTATTGTGATTCGATTCATACTGTCAGGAAAGACCTTTATCATTGCACTTACTTTATTGTTGGCCGGGACTGTCGGCACGGCGTTAGCCGCCGGGGGCAGTCCGCATGGGATCAGCGGAGGCGGACTGAGTCTGTGGTGGATTCTCCCTTTCCTCGGCATCTTATTGTCAATCGCCCTGATTCCGCTCTTCGCTGAAGACTTCTGGCATCGCCATTTCGGGAAAGTTTCCCTGTTTTGGTCGCTGACCATCATCATTCCAATAGCTTTCCTGTATGGCATTCCCGTTGTGTTATATGAGGTATTGCACACCTACCTGCTGGATTTCATTCCATTCCTGTTCCTGTTGCTCGCACTTTTTACGGTAGCCGGCGGCATCCGCCTCACCGGTCAGCTCGTCGGGACGCCCAAAGTCAACTTCTTACTTATCATCATCGGGACGATCCTGGCCAGCTGGATGGGAACGACCGGAGCCGCCATGTTACTCATTCGCCCCCTTCTGCGTGCCAATGAATGGCGAAAGTACAAGATACACACCGTCGTATTCTTTATCTTCCTGGTAGCCAATATCGGAGGATGCCTGACCCCGCTGGGCGATCCACCGCTATTTATGGGCTTTTTGTCCGGCGTCCATTTCTTCTGGACTACCAGGCATCTCCTGTTCGAGATGACTTTCATTTTGCTCATACTGCTGCCCCTGTACTATGTTATCGAGCGAAGGCAGTTCCGCAAGGAGACCGTTGCGCCTCCTGAGAAAGAACCGGGACGAAAATTGGGCATTGAAGGCGGCATCAACTTTATCCTGCTGATAGTTATCATAGGCCTTGTACTCTTTTCCGGATCGGTTCAGTTAGGCCACATTAATCTGTCCGGCATCAGAATTCCGGTCGTAAACATCATCAGAGATCTGGGGATGCTGGCTGTTACCTGGCTGAGTTTGTATCTCACAAAAAAGAAAAACCGCGCGGCAAACGGGTTCGACTGGTTCCCCATCGTTGAAGTCGGGAAACTGTTTGCGGGCATCTTCATCACCATTATACCGGCACTCGACATTCTGCAGGCAGGTGAAAACGGCAGCCTTTCTGCGATTATCAACCTGGTAACCCGGCCCGACGGTACCCCTAACGATCAAATGTATTTCTGGGTTACCGGCATATTATCCTCCTTTCTGGATAACACCCCTACGTATCTGGTGTTCTTCAACACTGCAGGCGGAGATGCGGCCACCCTCATGACCACCCACGCATCGACCCTTATCGCCATTTCATGCGGAGCCGTATTTATGGGAGCCGTTTCTTATATCGGCAATGCACCGAACTTCATGGTCAAATCAATTGCCGAGAGAAATGGAGTCAGGATGCCTTCGTTCCTGGGGTATATCGGCTGGTCATGCATCATCCTGATCCCGACCTTCATCCTTTTCTCCTATATTTTCATCTATATTGAAGAGTTGAACAAGCTGATATTTGGTGTATAAACAACCGAAGAGTCGATTCAGGGTGAGCGGATCGCTTTCTTTCCGTCCACCTTCCCAATATCATCCGGATTCGTAATTTACCCCAAGTCAGATCCTGATAGAAAGGTGAAAGCGATAGCGGGCGGCTGTCGTTCGGGATCCGGATGGCAGACTTGTGAAGAAGAACATACCAAAACCACAGGTAATTTAATGTCTCTGCAATTACGGCTCCATCTGTTAAATTAACTGTTCAGTTATATATTCGATTAAAAGATTTGTTATGAACTTACTATCCTTTATCGAAAAGATTCCTGATGAGAAGGGTTGTGGGGAATCTCTGCGGAATTACCTCAACGAGATGGTTCGGAAAATGAATCGCCGTTACTTCGCAGAGTCGCTCTTTGATCGATTACTGATCACCGCCATCTCCGATGTATGGTATCCTATCCTTCTATTACGCTCTTGCAGGGCTACTTGCAGTCACCTTTTATCTTCTCTACCGGGCGTTGCCCGATATTTTGTTATGCCCCCCCTTTCAGGGATTGCGCCGGCACCTGCAAAAAACAGGAAACTACTAAAGCCGGCAGTGCGACGTGTGTTTTCATGATTAAAAGCTTAATGTTTGAAGTCTGAAGCTAAAGATTTATCAGAATTTATTTACTCGCCGGCGGGCTTTGGTTCTGCCCCGCCCATCTCTCCAACGATAACCCACTTACCGTTTTTCTTCATAAGCACATCCATCCAACGGCTATCCCCTCCATGCTTTTTCCCGTCCTTATCCTGGAAAATTGTTGTTTGGTAATAATCGGCATAAGCAAAGTTGCCTTTAACCCATATCACCAGTGGTATAAAATCAATGAAAATGATTTTATTTCCCTGAGATGCCCTGAATGCATTACGTCTTTTTTTGTCAGCTTTCGGAATGGGTACCGGAGAGCTCGTCAGCCATTCTACATAACTGTCATCGAGGTACTGTCCGGGAAATTGTCCATGCAACAATTCTCCCCATATATCAGTTTCCGTTTTCCAGACAGCTTTTTGTTCGGGTGTCCATTGAATTTGTGCAGAGGCAGTGTTCACTGTGAAGCATCCTGCCACAAGGGCAGCAATACCCAAGATGATTGTTTTTTTCATGATTAAAAATTTTTAATTGTAAAAAATGAATTAATAGGCTTTCCCAGATAGTATAGCGTAAAATTACACGGATAAGACGACTGGCTGTTAGAACAAATCTTGCAAAACTTGGTAATTTTCTTGCATTCAAGAGATAATATGGGGTAAAACGATTGATTGGCACAAACTGCTTAGCAAAATCAGAGACACTATTCTTTCTTCCCAGGAGAATACTCCCGGATTCGGCATTAGCTCATTAACCGGGATAAAGTGAAAATATATTCCATATTACTAAGAAGGAGATAGGGAAAATCCTTCAGGTTATTTTTCAGGGATAGGGTCATACTCTGGTATCAGGAGCCCAATCTGCATATTTCAGTATTTAATCATAAATATCCCAATACTACCCTTTCCCGCCATCCACCCATTATCCTTTATTTGCATCCCTCCCACTGTCTCCATCCATCAGGGTCTACAATCAAATGTTCCCTCTCGTCTTTTTACAGGGGGCATTCCGGATTAGTGCAACCCCACCATTCCCTTTGTCCATTCAAATATCTTGGGAGAGTCATAGCCGATACCAGCCTTAAAAACAATCTCTGTCTTTCTCATATTCCTAATGTTTTTTTCTACATCACCGCCAATCAAAATAAGGTCAGCTTTTTTACCTACAGCTATGCTTCCAATTTCCTCCTCCCTTCCCAGATATTCCGCCGCATTCAGACTACATATTTTTATGGCCTGTGGTAAGGTAAAACCTGCTTCCATTAATAGGCCCGGTACAATTCGGTCCGCATAACCGGGAATCACTCTCCCCGCACCGGTAGGGTCAATGCCGGCCATGAGCCTGCCGCCCATGTCCACAAATTGCTTTTCCCAAAACAATTCTTTTTTATAACGAACAATCGTTGTCGAGTCTCTGCCCTGAAAATATTTCCAGATTTTTGTTATCTCCGCTCTGATGGGTGGAGTAACCGCACTATCGGCGCCACCGGGAAATATTTCCCGGCCTGTGAAGGGCAAAAGGACCGGTAAAGTAGAAGTAATTGTTACATTTTTCTTGATGAGATAGGCCATGAGCGCTTTCATCTTAGGGCTGTGTTCATCTAATTTTAATAAGGACTGATACCGCCCTTTGTCATCGGCAGAATCTTCCTTTTTATGCGGATCAAAATCGGTACATACCCAGAAGCCGTGCTCCAGGTTATCTATTCCCATAGCTGCAGCTTCATGGTAGGTAATGGAAGATAAATGCCCGGTTACTTTTAAACCATGTTGGTGAGCTGCATCAATAGCCGCTTTGGCTTCTGCACGGGTCAGGTTTTCATACAGCTTTACGGAGGTGCATCCCATATCTGCCCAATAATTTACCTCCTCCGCAGCCTGCTTTGCATTTTTAATCCGCAGCATACCAACGACAGCTATTCCCGGACCTTCAATATAGGGAGTGGTAATATCCATATCCGGCCCTACCATTTTACCTTCCTTGATCGCATGACGAATATACAGATCTACTCCCGGGGTAAAACTTCCGGTGGTACGCATGGTAGTAACGCCGCCCGCCAGGTACAGCATGGGGAAGCTAATAGGCATTTCCTGTGCTATATAAAATCCAGAGAAACGTGTTTTAATATTTATACCCGTCGAATAGCCGTAAAAAAGATGTTGATGCATCATGACCATGCCTGGAATAATTGTTTTACCACTACAGTTAACGACTTTAATTCCTTTGGGAAGATGAATGAAATTGGTATTTCCCACATCGACAATCCTTCCCTGCTCTACCAGAATAGTTTGATGATGTTTTACCGGTCCGCCAGTACCGTCAATGACTTCGGCATTGGTTAACCCGCTTTATTCATTGGTCTATTTAATCGGTCTACTTTTCGGTCACGGGAAAGTATATTAATAATAATATAGGTATGTATGTATATTTAGACTAATTCCATTAATTATATATTGTATATGGAAGCTAAAAAGAGGTTGTTCTACCCTCTAAATGCTCTGGAATTTGACATTTAATGGTCATATTTTGCGACCGGACATACTTATCCCATGCCTTTGAGTTTTTAATGATTTACCGGGATTTTAATCTGCCACTAATAAAGCTCGAAGCAAGTCCTGATGGACAAAGGCGCTTGAAAGTTTGTAATAGATTCTTCGCTTCGTCTTTTTGATGGTAGCCCCTACTTTGAGCAGTAGCGTTCTGATTGTATCAATCTGCCATCTTTTAGCCTGCTCAAATGTTGTTTTATTAATGGCCTGCTTCAATAACAGGAACATTTCATAAGCTAAACTACTGAGTAATAATCTGAAGAAATTAGCCCAAAAACCATGATTGGATAAGCGGTCTGAAAAGCACATATTCTTGACTTCCTTGATTCTGTTCTCGCTATGTTCTCCTCGTTTTACGTAAAAGTCTAAATAGATTTCCCTTCCACTTTTCTCTTTTATATTACTCACAAAGAGCCGGGTATTCAACCCTTTTCCGGTACTCTCAACCTTTGCATAACAGAACTGCTCCTGCTCCCAACTTCCTGCCTGATATTTAAATCCCATAAAATGTTGATGCTTTTTATTCTTGTCGCAAAACAAGTGTTTGACTGCACGCTCAACTGTGGAAATCTTTTGTTTTAAAACATTATTAGCGGCAATACCCACAGCAAATAATAGATTATAGGTCTCTGCTAATTCATAAAACGGAGCACAACTAAAACCACTATCTGCCCTTATAACAATTTCCATATCGGGATACTGGTATCTAATGCGTTCCACTACTCTTTTTAAAATGGACACATACCATTTATTGGAATGGCTGTTGCCCGGACGAAGTACAGGAACAATAATCTGACCGGTGTCTCCATCGTGAAAGAAAAGTTCGTTATACATGAACTGTCCATAAAAACCGTTGAACATACTGAGTTGTTGATGGCCATGTGTTGGATCATCAGTAGCGTCTATATCTATGACTACACGTTTACGTCCTTTTTTAATAGTACTCACATATCGGTCTAACCAACTATAGCATAGTCGAAAGATGGAATGTTTGTTTAAACTGTTTTCCAGCCTGCTTAATGTGGGTTGAGATGCTAGCTCTCCGTCCAGTACATCCTGAAAAAGTGGATCTTCTTTGAGATGAGCGACATCATTGGTATCCTCGTAGCCATGCATCAACATAAACACCCGTTGCTTCAGAAGTTTCTCCATACTATGGGTAATGAAAAGTGGGTGACGAGGGTCGGGAATGAGTCCACTAAAATAACGAATTAGTTTGTGTTTTCTTTCCAATTTCTCTAATAAAACCACAGCTCCATCAGAACTAATTTTACCGGCACTAAAATCTACAAAAATGGCTTGTTTCCCTCGATAAA
>CAZNHE010000054.1:0-13348 GCA_964572735.1 uncultured Chitinophagales bacterium
TTGAGCGCCATAGGTATCAGTGCACCCACCGGTGCGAAAAGGATGGCGGCCTCAAGCTCCCGCGGCGGAGACTGGTCGGACCCGCCCGCCCATACGGCTCCCATTTCCAGTGCAAATTGCTGTCCTGCAACGTCGCCGGGTCTGGTGAAAGCGTAGACCGACCGTCCCTGGCTGCGTGCAATCTGGGTGAGGATATGCGCCGAGGCTCCAAATCCGTAAAAACCGATATGTTCGGCATCGCCGGTCATGGTATACGAACGGTATCCGATCAATCCGGCACACATCAGCGGTGCCGCGTGAATATCGTCATAATGTTCCGGAATCGGGAAGCAGTAACGTTCATCAGCCACCATGTATTCCGCATATCCGCCATTGATCGTATACCCCGTAAACTTTGCATCTATACAAAGATTCTCGCGACCACCCCTGCAGTAAAAACACTGCCCGCACGTATGGCCGAGCCATGGAACACCGACACGGGTTCCCTTGGAAAAACGATGAGCGTCCCGGCCGTTTCCAACCACCTCACCGATAATTTCGTGCCCGGGGATCAGGGGAAGGGCGGCTTCTGTAAGCTCCCCGTCGGCGATATGCAGATCCGTCCGGCAGACACCGCAGGTATGGATTTTGATCAGGATTTGCTTTTCATCCGGTTCCGGGCGCCTCACCTCTTCAAGAACGAGGGCCCTGCCCGGCTCATGTAATACCATGGCCTTCATGGAAACATCCGCTTCTAAATTGTCTGATGAACGCAGAAGCCTGCAGGATCATTCAAAGGGGAAGTATAAGCAAAGGAGAAATAAAATTTCTTTTCTGTTGAAGTCAAATTTTATTAGACTATAGCGGTTAGAAAAACATATTGTAATTTTGTGAGATGAAACAAACGGGAACGATGGATGGGGCCCGCTGCCTGCGCAACAGAAAGATTCGCGTGAGGGTGCTGGTTTTTTCAGTAATCTATCTAATAGAGATTGCGCTTTTTTTCTGGTTTTATCCTCATCCGGTCTTCACGGGAGACACCGGAAATTATATCGCATCGGCACTCCATAACCAGCCCAACGGGTTTCGTCCCATCGGTTATTCCTGGTTTCTGGAGGTTTTGCACGCGATATTACCTACTACGCAATTTGTGGTTTTCGTCCAATATATATTATTGGGAGTCGCCCTTCTGGTTTTTTACGTATCTGTCGATCGCTTACTTCGGCTTCGTAATGACATCTCCCTCGGACTCGCCGTAGTGCTGGCTGTTTGTCCCGGCCAGCTTTTTATGGCCACTTTTTTTATGAGTGACACCCTGTTTATCATCTGCACGTTATTGTGGCTGAGCACCCTGTTCCGGATGATACGCCGGCCGGGCTACCTCTTGTTCATTGCGCATCTGATCCTGCTCTTTTGGATTATCAACATCCGTTATATCGGGTTGTTTTACCCGTTAATCACTATAGGCGTGCTCCTATATACGTACAAGCGCAAATCCTGGCTTCCTGCTCTGGTCGTCGTACTTATGGTATTCGGGGTTTACCGATTTACCATTCACGGGATGAAGAAGTACTTCGGTATGCCTGTTTTTACCGAATTTTCGGGATGGGCCACGGCTAATAATGCCTCTGCCATGATCCCGTATATCAATCTGAAGAATGAGATTTTCACCAATAAGCGCCTATTTTATATCAACCGGATTGTGAGTTCGTTCCCTGATTCCATGTTTCGCTCCAAGGCCGTTCTAGAGACCCATTTCATCTGGAATCCCCATTATGCCGGCAAAGCTGTTTTATACACACTGCTTCATAATAATCCCCGCCTCACCTACACTCAGGGCTGGCTGGCGGCCGGTGAATGGCTTGGAGAATATGGAAGAACGCTAATTATGAGGCACCCCATCGATTTCATTCATTATTTCGTATTATTGAACGTCACCCAGGTCTTTTATCCCGACATCGGTCTGGGACATTATCACCACGATCCTCAAACCGACAAAGCTGCGTTGTCCTATTACGGGGTCGATTCGTCCAGGTTTCGGGCGCGATACGACGTGTACGGTAACTTGCTCAACAGCTGGGCAAGCACATTCAACCTGTTGCTTTGGATTGCGCTGCTTTCTCTGGCGGGATTAAGCATCCTTAAGAAGAGGACGTTCTCCGGGGCGCCCGAAAGCCCGAAAATAGTGGTATGTGTCATAATATTTCTGGTTCTGTATTTGGGAGGAAGTGTCCTCACTCATCCGGTTCATTACCGTTACCTCCTGCCGGTCCATCCGCTGATGCTGATGTTATGCGCCGGATTCCTGAACGATTTACTCACAAAAAAAGCGGCTAATAAAAGTGAAAAAAAACGTCAGCATAGTCATTCCGGTGTTCAATGAGCAGGAGACCCTGAGGGAGATCTTATACAAAGTGCTCAGGCTGCCGTTCGTGGCGGAAGTTGTTGTTGTTGATGACGCTTCTACCGACGGAACGCCCGATATCCTGAAGAGGTGTAGGGATCCGCGTCTGAAGCCTTTCCGGCAGCCGGTGAACCGCGGAAAGACAGCCGCTCTCAAACGGGGGATACAGGAAGTCACCGGGGAGATTGTGGTTATTCAGGATGCCGACCTGGAATATAATCCTGAGGAAATTTGCCACTTATGTCAGCCGATCTGGGATAACCAGGCGGATGTGGTTTACGGAAGCCGCTTTCTGGTGCGAAAAGAGAGTCGTCTCCTGTATTTTTATCATTACCTGGGGAACCGGTTCATCACATTATTCAGCAACCTGTTCACCAATAAGAACATGACTGATCTGGAAACCTGTTACAAGGCCTTCCGGGGGTTTATTGTTACTGAAATGCCTATAACAAGCCGGCGCTTTGGCTTTGAAGTCGAAGTGACCGCCCGGGCATGCCGGACCCACGCACGCATCTTCGAAATTCCGATCTCTTATTACGGGCGCACTTACGAGGAAGGAAAGAAAATCAGCATGAGGGACGGAGTGGCTGCAGTCTGGTACGTGCTCAGGTATAACCTGTTTGCTGGTTCATCTACGCGGAATTATGTTGAAAGGACGAACGAACGTCTGAAGGAGATAAGGAAACAAGACAGTGCCGCTTCCCCGATCGAACATAAGAGGGATTACACCGCCGGGTGATGCGTGAGGTCTTTCGGAGCCCCGCTTCTCTCACCCACTCTTCACTGCTCCAAAAGCTGCAAAGCAGGAATTTTTATGGAGCAGATCCACATGGATAAACCCTGATTTTCTCAACAGCTCAAGCTGCCAGGTTACCGAGCGCGGCGAATCCTCCTTGTCTATATATGAGAAAACTTTCTGCCGGTATGTTGCACCGCCTGACGATTCCAGGTAGTCGCCAAACCGGTTCCACATCATCTCCTGTGCGGCAGGGATCTCATGAGCCACAAAATCCGTGATCCATACACTTCCGCCCGGAACCGTAATATCAAATATCTTTTTGAAGACGGTCTCCCAGTCATGGTCATCCCGCAAATGATGAAGCACTGCGGCGGCGACAATGATGTCGTAATGGTTATCGGGAAGTTCCACGGCGCGGAAATCAGCATGAAATTTCCGGATCCGCCCCGGGTTAACCGCCTGAATACGCTGCTCTGCGCGATCCAGCATCGGCCTGCTCAAATCAACCAGATCGCAGTCAAGCGGATTTTTCAGCTGCAGTAATTTCAGGGTGTTGTTGCCTGCTCCGCAGCCGATATCCAGAACCCGGCGGGCATCGGGTGTGCACGCAACGGCAGCCCGGGTGATCAGCTCCATAGCCAGCGGAGCATCAATCGTTGCCTGCTGACCGGTCTCCAGGTTCGAGAAACGCTCGACATCCCCGTCGAAACGTTCCCGGATTTCCTCGATCGTCGATTTTTGGTCTAATGGGGTATTCATGATTTGAGAAGATAGTACCTGTCACATATTTTTGAAAGGACACGACAAGAATCGGCGTGAAGGCTTATTGTATTCTCTTTTCCCTCCCTTGAGGGAGGCGTAGGTGGGTGTTTGACACGTATTTGAACTGACAATAAGCTCATGGAAAGGCGGCTCACCTCTCACTATTTATACCACACCTGCCCTATTCAAATGCCTGGCGAATACCCCCTGTGGTCTCCTTAAGAGGACGTATTCTCTTTTTCAACGATATGTATCCGATTGTTCGCGAAGTTTTCTTTCGTCAAAACGTACAATTGCTTCCAAGCCATTACCAAGCAGCTCTATTTTATAAGGCGCCTTGGCTTATTATGCTTCTTGTTATACTTCTTTAGTTAAAACCAGTTGAGCGTCACTTCAGCTATTGCATAATCGATTCTTGACTCACCGGATTTTGAGCATTAATAGTACCCCCGGATTCTTCTTTTATCGAAACTTCGAAATGGCTCTCTCTTAATTCGACATAGGTGCGTGTGATGATTCCGGCAGCGGTTGCAGTATCATTAACCACTTTATACAGAAAGATTCTTACGGCATCTCCGATTTGGTATCCTCCCTGAACGTCCTGCCACAGCACAGTTGCTGTTTTGCCGGACGGAAGCAACTGATCCTCCTGATCTGGACCTACTTCAAAACGTGGAGCAATATCCACCAGATTAGTGCTCTCGCGTTCCCAGACTTGATAAAATAACAGGTCATTGGTTTCATTTACCAAAATGATACCATTACTATGGCGATGATCTATTGGGTTGGAACATCCGGCAGCCAAAAGCATGAGCAACAATCCAAAATAGCTCTTTTTTGTAGTTGTTTGCATAATGATTCCTTCCGTCTTTATGAACATGCATCATTCAATGCATCTATATACAATTACAGCGTAGCTAAAAGCAAATGGATTGTCAAGGGGAACTGTAATGCATGGGGGCTGTGCCTGTGATAGTCCCCCTGACCTTCCACAGGCAGAAGGACTGTCCCCTCCGGCGGGGACAATTTACCTTCAGCATTAAAAGTGTCTATAAATCAGGGGATTAATCATCGATCTTTATTCCCGTTCCTTGACTTGTACAGAAGACGCAGGATGCGCAGTTCGTCATAGCTAACGGTTTCATTCATGGCATCGAAAACGGGCCGAAGCATGGATATCCCTTCTTTTCCAAAGGCTTTGAATACCTGTTCCCGTTGTTCTTTTGACAGCGATGAGGCTTCGACAATCCCTTCCGGACGCAGTGGGTTTCCTTCTTCCCGGTATTTCTCCAAATGCTGGATGATCGTTCCGGGCTGCACCTTATACTGCACGGCCAGTTCCCGAATCGAGCGCCCGTTGTTGAAGGCTTCTCCCACCTCATGATGCCGCCGCCGGGAAATACGGGGGCGTTGGATGCGCTCCTCTTTGGGACGCTCCTCAAGATTGTTTTCCCTGCAATACCGGATGATAAGCCTCAGAAATGAATCCCCGTATTTCTTCTCTTTTGCCGCCCCGACCCCGTAAATACGCAGCAGGCTTTCGGTACACTGGGGGAAATAACCGGCCATTTCCATAAGGGTGGCATCGGGAAAAATGGCATACGGAGGCAGCCCTTCCGCATCGGCCAGCTTTTTACGGTGTCTCCGAAGATGTTCAAAAAGTGTTTCATCGTATTCGGGAATTTCCAGCGAAGATCTTCCAGCTCTAAAACGGGCGGACCTTTCGGGTTTCCTATCACCAATAAATCCGAAAACCTCCTTGTTTCCTTTGAGCAGATCGCCGGCCGGAGGCTCTATTTTCAGGCTTCCGTATTGCGCATCCTGGCTCAGGTAACCCTCACGGATAAGCCGGCGGGCCAGACGCCGCCACTGTTTTTTGGAAAACTCACTGCCGATGCCATACGTCGAAAGCGTATCATGATGATGCTGCAGGATTTTTTGCGCTTTCGACCCACGCAGCACATCAATGATGTGTTCGACGCCGAATAATTGTCCGGTGCGGACGACACACGAAAGAAATTTCTGTGCCGGCACCGTAAGATCCTGTTTTTCAGGACCCTCCGACGTACAATTGTCGCACATGTCACATTCTGCATCGGGATATTTTTCGCCGAAATAATCCATCAGAGCAATTCTCCGGCATTGTTCCGACTCGACAAAATGAAGGAGGGCATTCAGGTGGCCACGAGCGGTTTTTTGCTCGTCTGGATTTTTCTGACTGATGAAATAGTTGATTTTGCCAATGTCGGAATAGCTGAACAACAACAGGCAATCGGCTCTCAACCCGTCGCGTCCGGCACGACCGATTTGCTGATAGTAGGATTCAATATTTTGCGGCAAGTCGTAATGGACAACAAAGCGCACATCCGGTTTGTTAATACCCATCCCGAAGGCGATGGTAGCTACCATGATGGAAGTGTCATCACGTATAAACGATCCCTGATTTTCATTTCTTTCCGATTCCGACAGCCCGGCATGATACGGCTTTGCGGAATAGCCCCGCAAAGCCAGTTCTTCAGAAAGCTCATCCACTTGTCGCCGGGAAAAACAGTAAATAATGCCTGATTGCTCCTTATGTTGCTCAAGGAAAGCCAGGGTCTGTTCCAGAGGATCCTGCTTTTCGGCAATTTCCAGGAACAGGTTTTCACGATTGAAGCTTGCGATAAAAGAATCCGAATCATTCAGGCCAAGATTCTTCCGGATATCCTGCTGAACCCTGGGGGTAGCGGTGGCGGTCAATGCCAGACAAACGGCATCCTTTCCCACAGATCGGGAAGAACGGATTTCCGCTATCTGGCGATATTCCGGCCGGAAGTCGTGTCCCCATTCTGAAATACAGTGTGCCTCGTCAATGGTCAGACAGTCAATTTTTATTTTTGAGAGGAGCGCTCCTGTTTGTGCTTTCAGCAGGGTTTCCGGGGCCATATAAAGCAGCTTAACCTCCCCCTGCCTGACACGTTTAAGGTTTTGACGATACTCCTCCGGAGCAAGTGAGCTGTTCAGATACGCCGCAGAAACACCCGACGACTCCAGCTGCTCCACCTGATCTTTCATTAATGAGATGAGGGGAGATATGACCAGCGTCAACCCGTCGAACAAAAGGGCCGGAATCTGGTAACAGAGCGATTTCCCGCCGCCCGTGGGCATCACTACCAGTGCATCCCGCCTGGCGAGGACACGCCGGATAACGTCTTCCTGCAGCGGACGAAAACGCTCATATCCGAAAACTTCCCGTAAAACGGTTTTCGCATCTGCTAATTCTGTCGATCCTGATATCGTATTGCCCATTTTTTTGTATCTACGGGATGTATTCGTCAATGAGACTTAAATATCTCCTTTATAACAGACTATATCAGGCAGGATTCCTTACAAATTTCATTGATCGTTGAGCGATTGCGATAACGGGGCTGCTATTGACAAGCCCACCCGCACCACCGAAGATATCATGTTGATGAGGCCGGATGGCCGATCCCGATAGTCGGGCGTCATCAAAAGGCATCGATAGTCGAAAGATGGCCTGATTGGCACCAAACGAAAACCCTCGCTGCCCTTCACTAACGAGATTCTTTACCCCTTACTATTTCTTGCATTGCAAACCCGTCGTTTACTGTTTCTGCTATATTTACTCTGAGAATAGGGATTCAGAATGACAGTCGAATGGAATGGATCAAAGAAATGCCCTTCAACTCACCCATCGTGTCACTTCCATCTAAGATCATCCACCCGGATAATGGCAGCCCCCTATCAAGCAAGTCTGCGGACCCGTGCTCGTGATCGTACTCGCCCTCCGAACTACAAGCGCCACTTAGCTGAGTACGAATTCAACATCCTATCCTACTTACTCAGATACAAATTCTTGAATTCGTAAGGTTTCTTGAAGTGCTCGTCGTTGAAGTTCTCCAGGAAGTAGATCGTTTCACCGGTGGATTTCATCTCCGGACCCAGTTCCTTCTTCACTTCCGGAAATTTATCAAAGGGAAATACCGGTTCCTTAATGGCAAAGCCGGTCAGATGTGAAGTGAGATCGAAATCCTTCAGCCTGGCGCCCAGCATCACCTTGACACCAATGGCCGATTCAGGCCGCCCGTGCGCTTTGGCCAGGAAGGGGACAGTTCGGGTTGCCCGTGGGTTGGCCTCAAGCACGAAGACCTTTTCATTTTGTACCGCGTATTGCACGTTTATAAATCCGATGATTTTCAACGCTCTGGCGATACGGAGCTGGTAATCTTTGATCGTTTCAATAACGGCCTCGGAAAGGGAATATGTGGGAATCACCGCTGACGAATCGCCTGAATGCACGCCTGCCGGTTCGATGTGCTGCATGATGCCGGCTATGTGCAGATCGTGTCCGTCGTATACCGAATCGACATCGACCTCAATAGCGTTTTCGAGGAAACGGTCGATCAGGAACTCGTTCTCGGGATGCGTTTTCAGGATGGCGTCGACGTAGCGGATCAGTTCGTCTTCCTTGATGGCGATGCGCATCCCTTGTCCGCCAAGCACATAGCTCGGACGAATCAGCACAGGGTAGCCGATGCGGTTTGCAATGTTGAGCGCTTCTTCCGCCGTGAAGGCCGTTCCGTATGCAGGAAACGGGATGGCGGCTTTTTTCAATAAGGCGGAGAACTTGCCACGGTCTTCGGCAAGATCCATCATCTCAAAAGGAGTTCCGAAGATTTTGATGCCCGCTTCGTGGAATTGCCGGGCGAGTTTCAAAGCGGTCTGCCCGCCGACCTGCAGGATGACTCCTTCCGGCTTTTCAAATTCGATGATATCAAAAACCCGCTCCCAAAAAACCGGTTCAAAGTAAAGCTTATCCGCAATATCAAAATCGGTTGAGACCGTTTCCGGGTTGCAGTTAATCATAATTGCCTCATAGCCCATTTCCCGGGAGGCCATCACCGCATGCACGCAGGAATAATCGAACTCGATTCCCTGACCGATGCGATTCGGTCCGCTTCCCAAAATAACAACCTTGGGTTTGTCCGATCGTTCGCTTTCATTTTCTCCCTCATAGCTCGAGTAATAATAAGGTGTTTCTGCAGGAAACTCGGCGGCACAGGTATCCACCAGCTTAAATGCCGGTTTGAGCCCCATTTCTTTACGCTTACGGCGGACCTGCTCTTCGGTAACTCTTCCATTGCTCTGGCTGATCAGCCATGCAATCTGTGCATCGGAAAAGCCGGCCTGTTTCAGTTCGAAAAGATCATCCCTGGAGATGGAATCGAGTGACTGGCCTTCCGTCCGGTTTTCCAGCGACACCATATAGCGGATCTGGTGCAGGAACCATGGATCTATTTTGGTGATGTCCGCTACCTCGTCCACCGAAGTTCCCAGCTTGAAAGCGTTGCGGATTTGAAGGCTGCGGTCCCAATACGGCTTGAGCAGACGCTCCCGCACCGTCTTGCGGTCCGGATCGTCATAGCCGTCTGCACCAAGACCGGACCGGCCCACCTCCAGCGATTGCCAGGCTTTATTGAGCGCTTCGGGAAACGTGCGCCCGATCGACATCACCTCACCCACCGCCTTCATCTGGGTAGTAAGTTCTTCATCAGAACCCGGAAATTTATCGAAATTGAAGCGGGGAATTTTTACAACCACATAATCGATAGACGGCTCGAAACAGGCGGAAGTGTTGCCTGTGATCTGGTTTTTCAATTCATCGAGGGAGTAACCGACTGCCAGCTTGGATGCGATTTTGGCGATGGGATAACCCGTTGCCTTTGAAGCAAGAGCGGAGGAGCGGCTCACGCGCGGGTTGATCTCAATGGCCACGTAATTGTCGGTTCCCGGCTCCACGGCGAATTGTACATTACATCCGCCGGCAAAAGTGCCGATCGACCGCATCATTTTTATGGCCGCATCGCGGAGGATCTGGAACTGCTTGTCGGTCAGGGTCTGCGTAGGTGCCACTGTTACCGAATCGCCGGTATGCACGCCCATCGGATCCATATTTTCGATGGAACAAATGATGACCACATTGTCATTTTTGTCGCGCAGGAGTTCGAGCTCATATTCCTTCCATCCGAAAATGCATTCTTCGATCAGCACTTCGTGAATCGGGCTCATTTCCAGACCACGGGTGATTTTCCGCTCCATCTCGTCTTCACTCCACACGATACCGCCGCCGGTTCCCCCCAGGGTGAAAGAGGGACGGATGACGATGGGCAAACCGCCAAGTTCGAGGATGATCTCTTTGGCGTCGAGCAAAGACTGGGCACGCCGGCTGCGGCATTGCGGGATTCCGATTTTATCCATCAGATCCCGGAACTGCTGGCGGTCTTCCGTGATATCGATCGCGTCGATGTCGACCCCGATAATATCAATATTGTTGTCACTCCAGAAATGTTCGTGCTGGAGATCTCGCGCCAGGTTGAGCGCCGTCTGCCCGCCCATGGTCGGCAACACCGCATCCGGCTTCTCGACAGAGCAAATTTCCTTGATGGAATCGGTTGTCAGCGGCTTCAGGTAAATCTTGTCGGCCATGATGGGATCGGTCATGATCGTGGCCGGATTGGAATTGATCAGGATAACCTCATATCCTTCTTCCCTCAGAGAACGACAGGCCTGGGAGCCGGAATAATCAAATTCACAGGCCTGGCCAATAACAATGGGACCGGAACCGATGATAAGAATTTTTTGAATATCGTTGCGACGTGGCATGTGCTGTAATGCGGTTTGGATTAAATTTTTCGGTGATGGTTATTTTTCGGAATCAACAGGAACCCCTGAATCCCTGAGCTTATGGATACGGGAAATGAACTCGTCGAACAGGGCGTCGGAATCGTGAGGACCGGGGGAGGCCTCGGGATGATACTGAACGCTGTATCCGTTGAATGACCTGAAGTTCAGGCCTTCCACCGAATTATCGTTAAGATTGATGTGAGTGATCTCGGCCTTGTCACTGTCTACGGAATCGGCTGTTACGGCAAAACCGTGATTTTGTGTAGTGATTTCCACCAGTCCCGTACGTCGGTTTTTGACCGGCTGGTTGGCTCCGCGATGTCCGACAAACATCTTGTCGACCACAAAGCCTTCGGAGAGCGCCATAAGCTGGTGCCCCAGGCAAATCCCAAATACCGGTTTCCCGCTTTTCTTGATACCCCCGATCGTTCCGAGCGTGTACTCAGCCGTTGCATTAGGGTCGCCCGGCCCATTGGAGAGGAAATATCCGTCCGGTTCCCACGATGCCATCTCCTCATAAGTACTATGTGCAGGAAAAATGCGCAGTGTACAGCCGCGTGCGACGAACTTGTTGATGATGTTCTGCTTGATCCCATAATCGATCGCCGCCACTTTGAGTTTCGCCTTGCTGTGGATCGTCTGGGCTTCGGATCTGCTCACTTTCGAGGCCAGTTCAAGCCCCGCCATCAGCGGCCACTCGGCGGCTTTTCGTACCAGTTCTTTCGGGTCATTGATCTCGGAAGAAATAACCGCGTTCATCACGCCTTTTTCGCGTATGTGTCTGACCAGCATGCGCGTGTCGACCCCGGTGATGCCGACAACCTCGTTCCGGACCAGGTATTCATCCAGGCTGCTGTCGGCCATCGGATTGCTGTAATCCCGCGAAAAGGACCGGACGATCAGTCCCGAGATCATGACCCTGCGGGATTCATCGTCCCGGGAGCTGGCCCCGTAATTGCCGATATGCGGATAGGTCATCATCATGAGCTGGCCATAATAGCTTGGATCTGTAAAGATCTCCTGATAGCCGGCCATGCTGGTATTGAAACAGAGCTCGCCCCCGGTAGTTCCGATAAGTCCGATTGCTTTGCCATGGACTACCGTGCCGTCTGCAAGTGCGAGTATTGCTGATTTCGGTTGCTCATTCATGATTTTGAGGGAATTGTTGTATTCAAGGATTAAAGGATGATGAGGTTATGGCACAAAAAAAAATCCGAACACCCAAAAACAGCGGGGTCGGATTTTTTATAAAATTTCGATAAATGCGGAATGTGATGATTTACCAGGATATCTGACATCCGGACGTCGCCCCTCCGTTTTGGGTTTTGGATGAATAAAAGGAATAATAATCAGGCCGCGGCCGAAGATGGCCTGCCGGGAGCGGGGCGATATTTTTGAAATAAGTGGATTGCTTCATTTCGGAGCGGTACCGGCGATCATCAGTTGTCGCCGAAGTGCCGTTTTTTTGTCATCCCGGCTAAGATACGGGTTTCGACGGATGGAATCAAAAAATTATGACTCCCGGTCGGCATGAATGTGATATTGCCCGGTTGCCGGATCGCGGTTGATATGCAGGATATTAGGCCGGCAGCAAACCCGGCAATCTTCTGTCATTTCCTGTTGATTTCCCTGGCCGGGATCAACGAGTATGTCGTTCTTCTCCCCACACCACGCACAGTGATAGCTGGCCGGCAGGAGTTCACCAAAGTGGAGCATTTCGTTTTGAATTGATGATGAATTGTCGGATTCACAAAATATGTTTCGTGCTTCTGCTCATTCCCCCAAAGCCCGATTACGATAAATCGAGTACCGTTTACCGAGCACGAGCACGAGCACGAGCACGAAAAATACAATCCTCAGCACAACTCCGCGTATGCATCTGCGAAGATCACCGAGAAATTTTTTTTGGTAGATCTCAATTGGTTACAAGTTGCAAACCTGCGACATGAAGGGGGTATGACCTTTGCGTCTTAGCGGCTTTGCGAGAAACTTCAGCTCCAGAGCATCATTTTCATGCAAAAGACACTTCCGCCGCTTTTCAGATATTCGGATGTATCGGTCTCAATAACCTCAAAACCGGCTTTCCTCAGTTTCGAGATCGTTTTGTCGCAACCTTTCTGGATGATGACATGCCTCGCATCGGGACAAACGGCGTTGCACGCAAAAAGGCGTAAAGCTTCCACTTCATCGGCTTCATAAACATTCGGGATGAGCTTCTCGATCATCCGGAGTCCTTCTCCGGTAAATGCTTTCGGGTAAATAAGCACACTGTTTTGGTTTAACGAACAAAAACAGGTATCAAGGTGATAAAATTCCTCTTTCCTGAGTTCGAGGGCGACTACCGGTACGCCGAAGAACTGCCCGATTTGTTCGTACACCTGCAATGAAGAACGATATCCGTAACCTCCCCATAGCAGCCTTTTTCCGCTGTGCCAGATGGCATCGCCCATACCTTCAAAATCGGGAACCCTGTCCGGATCCGGATATTCGATCTGATAGCCGTGCCGGCGATACCATTGCTCGAGAAAGGGAACCTCCTCTTTTCGCTGGGCGGCGTGCATGATACTCATTACCACATGCTTTTTACCGCTCTCATCGATAAACGGCAGGCTTTGATTGGCACAGAAAACCATATCGGGCAGCCCCGGCTCCCCTGGAAGAACATGCGTCTCACAACCAAGCCGGAGGAATGCCTGCCGAAGCTGCTCCCATTGTCTGCGGGCTTTCGGCCCGTCAACACGGCCGACGTTCCCTTCCATATGAGGGTTGATAACGTAATC
>CAZNHE010000054.1:13448-18664 GCA_964572735.1 uncultured Chitinophagales bacterium
AAACGATAATATGAAGTTATTACGCAGGCATTCATTTCCTGAGCGGTCCAGAACGAACCATCTTCCCGATTTCCAGAGGCAGCCGCCGGTATTTTCCTCATTCATATCAATAAAAGGAAAAAAACAGGCCTTTTGGGAAGGAAACTGAAGTTCATTCATTTGCAAGAACTAAGAAAGGCCGAAGAAGAATTAAGAATAAAGAGACACAACGATATAAAGGAAAAATGGACCCATTTTGTCACAAATATATATACTAACATATAACAGACAATAAGATTGGGGATTTGATCGGAAAGCGCTTTCTTCTATAAGAGCTATATTTTTATGGATTTTGGACGAAATAATGTTTTGCAGTCTGGCGTTCTGTTCGTAACTTTTAACCATAAAGTTAAACTCAAAAGTTAATCAATGGAAGACTGGCGCTATTCGGATTCTGAAGAAGCCATTTTTCGTGCAGCGATACATGAATTTGGCAAGATGGGAAAGACGGGGGCCCGCATGAAGGCAATAGCGGATGAAGCAGGGGTAAACAAAGCGCTCATCCACTATTATTTTCGTGATAAGGATCATCTGTATGAGGCGGTATTTGATGCCGTCTATACCCGTTTTATGGAGACGCTGCTCGAGGCAGTGCGAAGCGCCCCGACTTTCGAAGAAGTGCTCTGGTCGGTCGTCGACCGATACACCAGGCTTCTGAACCGGTACGACCAGTATCCTCTTTTACTTCAACAGGAAATTGACAGAGGCGGGGAAACCTGGAAAAGGAAATACAATGAAATAAAAGAGAAGCATAAAATGACGCCTTCCTCGGTGTTTAGAGATCGAATGAAGGAGGCCGTCGATAAAGGAGAGATCAGGGATGTTGATCCGCTTCAGACCTGGATTTCCGTTCTGGGCGCCATCTCGTACACCTTTATCGCCTTTCCTCTTATCGCGTGTATGAAACCTGATATAGAACAACAAAGAAAGCAGTTTATCCAGAAACGAAAGAAACATATTTACGATCTGATCATGAATAGTTTGAAAATTACGGGAGATCCTCAATGAATAAGGATAGTAACAACAACGGGAGTGTGCCTGAAAATAACAGCGGAAAATCCCGGAACAGGGTTATTTTATATGTCATTTTGGCCGTTGTGCTGATTGTGGGCGGTTATTACGGGTATAAGGAATACCATTATTATACCACCCATGTTCAGACGGAAGATGCGCAGACGGATGGCCATATTGTACCCGTTCGTGCGCGGGTGCCGGGGTATATTGCCGCGATTTTTGTCAACGATAATCAGCATGTATCCAAGGGACAACTTTTGGCACAGATCGATACAACCGATTACGCCCTGGAAGTTCATATGGCACGATCGGCATTGAGCAATGCACGTGCAAATCTGGATGTAAGCAAGGCTTCGCTTAACCAGGCAAAGGTCTCGCTCGACAAGGCAAAGCTCGATTATCACCGTATCTCCGTCCTTTATAAGGGCGGAGCCACAACGCGCCAGAAGTATGATGATGTGAAAGCGGCGTTCGCCCTGGCAAAAGCCGCTTATGCGGAAGCCGCGCAAAAAGTGGATCAGGCGCATGTACAAATTGAGGGTCAGAAGGGACATCTCGAATCCGCTCTTTTACAAATGAGCTATACCCACATCACCGCTCCTGAATCAGGGGTTATCTCCAAAAAGAATGTGGAAGTGGGGCAGCTTATCCAAAAGGGGCAGCCCCTGATGGCGGTTACCAACGTCAATAATGTATGGATCACGGCCAATTTTAAAGAGACGGAACTTGATCATATCAGGGTAGGACAAACGGTTAAAATCTCCATGGATGCCTATCCTGACCATACTTTTACCGGAAGGGTCGAATCAATCGCTGCGGCAACGGGATCTAAATATGCTCTTCTGCCCCCGGAAAATGCTACGGGAAATTTCGTGAAAGTGGTGCAACGTGTGCCTGTGAAGATCGTGTTTGCGGGCAAAGATGCCGACAAACCTATGCAATTGGGATTGAATGTTACCGTATCGATCGATTATACACAGCCGGTTCCCGGAGAGAGCACCGCAGCAAAATTATCCGAATGAGACAGGAGAAAATCCCATTCATATCTCCGGGAGAACATGCCGCAAAACAAACACAAAACGGACAACCGGTTTCCTTTTCTGAATCGGGCTTTCCCTCTCCTTTTTGTGGATTATTGCTCCCGTTCAGATGAAAAGAAATTTTGAAAAATTGCATCGAAAATTGAGATAAGCCGTGGCACAATTAAAAAGCTACATGATGAGCAGGTCGATGCGTACGATCATCACCATAACGGTGATCGGCGCCTCGATGATGCAATTGATTGACACCTCAATTGTCAATGTGGCATTGCCTCACATTATGGGGAACCTGGACGCCGATCTGAACGATGCCAGCTGGGTCGTCACGGCTTACATTTTTGCCAACATGATCGTCATCCCAATGTCGGGCTGGCTGGCAGGTCTTTTGGGACGGAAAGAGTATTTTATCGGTTCTATCGCCCTCTTTGTCATCGCTTCAATGCTGTGCGGCCAGGCAGATAACATCTGGGAACTGGTGGCATTCCGGTTTCTGCAGGGAATCGGCGGCGGCGGATTGATTCCAACCTCACGGGTAATTATGGTAGAGAGCTATCCGCCGGAAGACCTGGGACTGGCAAATGCCCTGTTCGGCATGGGGATCGTCGCAGGTCCCACCCTGGGTCCGACTCTGGGTGGGTGGCTGACCACCAACTTCAGCTGGCGGCTGATATTTTATATCAACCTGCCGGTGGGGCTCATTGCGCTTCTTATGGCGCTCTTCTTTGTGAGAGAACCCCAGGAACAGCATGCAGCAGGCAAAATCGACTGGTGGGGCATTCTCCTCCTGTTCGTCGGATTCGGCGCACTCCAGGTTGTCCTGGAGCGGGGAGAGAAAGATAACTGGTTCCAGGCAAACTATATCGTTATCCTTTCCATTGTTGCAGCTATTGGGATTATTGCGTTCATATGGCGTGAGCTCGTTGCAGAGAAGCCCGTGGTAGACCTGAGGGTACTGCGGCATCGCAATTTTACGATTGGAGCGACCCTCGGGTTTGTAATGGGACTGGGACTTTATTCTTCGATATTTTTATTTCCCGTCTTTGTGCAAAATTTGTTGGGGTACTCGGCAATGGAAACCGGCCTGATCCTTTTGCCGGGCGGCGTTGCGGCGGCGTGTACAATGCCCGTTGTTGGTATCCTGATGAGGAAAAAGGTCCCGCCCCAGCTGCTTGCAGGGCTCGGCTTCTTCCTGTTTTTTATATTCAGCATTATTTTCACCCACCTGGATCTGAATTCGGGTCCGCACGATTTCCTGGCTCCGTTAATTATCCGGGGGGTCGGGCTGGGACTTATCTCCGTTCCCATCGCGACGATCGCCTTCACGGGCCTGTTCGGGCGCGACCTTTCGACCGGGTCCGGGTTACAAAGTATGACCCGGCAACTGGGCGGCTCCATCGGCATCGCATTGGTGGGCGCTTTTGTAAATTGGCGTGATGCCTTTCATCGTAACGTGCTGGTGGCCCATCTCACCCAATATAGTACAACAGCCACCCAATGGATCGACGGCACCATGCAGCATTTCATGTCGGCGGGTTTTCCCCAGTCGGTGGCCAGGCTGCAAAGCATGAAACTGCTGGATCTCAATCTCAATCAGCAGTCCACACTGCTCACGTACGAGGAGGCTTTTTTTATCGTCGGCATCTTCTTCCTTCTTTGCATTCCCAGCTTATTATTCACCTTCACCAGGAAGAAACGTAAGAACGATGAGAGGGCTGAGAATCCGGCTTCTGTGGAAATCTCAGAGAACGGCTCCTCACAGGAAAAACCGGCAGTAAAAGTAGATTGAAGAGGCGGGCAACCATTTAATTTTTTAGGACAATCAAGGTTAGACACTCCATGAATAGATTGAATAAACGATTGGTATTTTTTCTGGGATTTTTGCTTTCGGCTACCGTTACCCGGGTCAGCGCTCAGGTTGCGTCACCCGATTCGTTGTCTCTGGATCAGGCAATCCACAACGTGCTTCAGAATCAGCCGGATCTGGACGAAATCCAGGCAAATGTCAAAGCCGCACAAGCCAATATCCACCAGGTACATGACACCGGCTATTATCCGGAAATATCGGCAAACGCTTACTATAACCGGATTGATCCGGTATCCTCCTTCGACATCGGGGGGAATATGCAGGACCTGGCTCCTCATAATAACTACAATTTCAACGTGACGATTGATCAGACGATCTACGACTTTGGCCGCACCCAGGCGAACATTGAGCTGGCACGCTCCCATCTTCTTTCTGTCCAGGACCAGACGCAGGAAGTAAAATGGACGCTCAGTTATTATACGGCACAAATTTTTTACGGGATTCTGTTTTTGCAACATAGCATCAAGGTGGAAGATGAACAAATCGCCACACTCCAACACGATCTGGGGCTGGTACAAAAGCGGCAGAAAGGAGGGGTAGCCACCGATTATGATTTGCTGACAACCAAAGTTCAGATCGCCACGGAACGAAACCGTAAAGTGGATTTACAGAATCAACGGCATAAACAGATCATCATCCTCCGGAAATTGATGGGATGGGAGCAGGCACGTCCGGTTGCCTTACAGGGAAGCCTGGCCCTGCCGGATTCGGGGGGCATCCCGGGATATTCTTCCATCGATTTAAGCCGCCGGCCCGATTATCAGTTGCTGCAAGACAAAAAGAACGTCTTTCAGAAACAATATCAGCTGGCGCGGACTATCGAATTACCCACGCTGAATGCGGAAGTCATCGGAGGCTGGAAAAACGGCTATATCAAGAACCTCAATAAACTTTACAAAAACTGGTCGCTGGGGATCGGGCTGCGCGTTCCCCTCTTTTCAGGATATAAATCACGCTATCAGCAACAGGAGGCAAAGGCGAACATAGCGTCAATCGATGCACGGGAAAGGAAACTGCAGAGAACAGTCCGCGCCCAGATAGCACAGGCCCGGTCGGATTACGAAGCCTCGGAGAAAAAGCTGAAAACCGCTAACCTGCAGATCCGGCAGGCGCAGCAGCAGATCAAGCTTGCGCGGATCCGGTATCAGAACGGGGTGATCACCAGCCAGGATCTGCTGGATTCTGAAACCAAGCTGGCACAGGCCAGGCTGCAGCGCCTCAGCTATATCTATAAGATGATTCTCAGCCGGTATGACCTG
>CAZNHE010000055.1:0-18637 GCA_964572735.1 uncultured Chitinophagales bacterium
GCCGCAACATGCTGATTACGCCTCAGGTTCTCTCTCATCTGGATTCAATGGAATTGCGCGCCCGCCAGATCGTGGAGGGGTTCATCACGGGATTGCATAAAAGTCCTTATTACGGCTTCAGCGTCGAATTTGCCGAACACCGCCCTTACAATACAGGCGATGAACTGCGTCATCTCGACTGGAAGGTGTATGGCAAACGTGAGCGTTATTATGTAAAGCAGTATGAAGAAGAGACCAACCTGCGAAGCGTAATCCTGCTGGATGTGAGCCCTTCGATGTTATTCAAATATTTTGGAAATTGGTCGAAGCTGACTTATGGAACCCATTTTGCCGCCGCATTGATGTATCTGATGCATCGCCAGCGTGACGCTTCCGGCCTCATTACCTTTGATGATCACATTCGTGACTGGTTCCCTCCCAAAACTTCATGGAGCCATCTCCGGCTGATGTACCGGCAGCTGGAAACCTGGTCACGGATCGGCAACGATCCGTCGGTTCAGAAGCACGGTACCGCTTCGGCCGATATTCTGCATGAAGTGGCCGAGCGTATCCACAAGCGAAGCCTGGTGATCATCCTGAGCGATTTATTTGAGAGCACTAAAGAACAGGATTATCTGATTTCCGCGCTGAAACATCTCCGGCATAAAAAACATGAAGTCATCCTGTTCAATCTGCTGGAAAAACGAAGCGAACGGGAGTTTGACTTCCCCGACCGGAAATATACCTTCAGCGATTTGGAGACGGGCCGGTCGGTCGAGCTGCTTCCTGTGCGTGTTCGTAAAGAATACCGCAACCGCCTGGAGCAATGGACGCGGCGTTTCCGTCTGGCTTGTTATGAAGCTCATATCGATTTTGAGGAGATCGATACAGAGGGCGCCTTTGACACGGCTCTGCTGGCCTACCTGAACAAAAGAAAAAAGATCGGATGATACCGAATGAAAAGAAGTAGGGACGATTTGTCCGACAAATCGGAGGCCCTACGACAATGCCTTTACATGCTATTGTTACCGGATACAGACACCCACCGGCCTCAAAGGGAAGAAGATCCCGTCATTTGGCAATACATCGTCTTTTCCTCCCTTGAGGGAGGTGCAGGCAGGTGTTTGATGTGTGCCCAAATCTGGCAGCATCCTATGAAAAAGAGATTGCAGTAACGGATATGAGCTCCCTCAAGAAGACAGGAATCCAGCAACCAACGGAAGGAGAAGATCAATCCATAAGAGCTCCTAAAGCCGCCTTCATCCCCTGCTCGTCTATCTGGTTCAGATACAGTGCCACCCGGTCGCTGAGATGATCTATGGCCGAAAGGTCCTGATCCCAGAATTGAACCCGGCCCAAAATCCGCCGGGTAACCTGCAGATAGTCTCCGGTACCCCAGGCATCCTGAATGAAGCGGATTGTCTCCTGATCATCCTTCAGAGGTATCGCCTGCCCTTTCCAATCTCCTTTATAAAAACGAATCAGAGCGGCCAGAGAAAAAAGAAGGTGATCGGGCAATTCGCCTTTTCTCCGAATATATTCCAACACCGAGGGAAGCACCCTCACCTTGTATTTCGAGATGGCATTAAGCGCTATAGAAAGCAGCCGGTGCTCAACAAACGGGTTTCTGAAACGCTCGAACACGGCATCTGCGAAGGAATTCAACTCTCTTTCCGGCAGATCGAGAGTTGGGATAATTTCCGCATTCAAAGCTTGTTTCAGATAACTGCCAACCACCTCATCCGTAACAGCATCGCGGACCGTTTCCAGTCCGCACAGGTATGATACCGGTACCATTGTAGTATGCAGCCCGTTAAGGATCCTTACCTTCCGGGTCCGGTAAGGGGTCTGGTCATCGACGAACGTAACGTTCAAACCCGCCTTGTCGACCGGGAAGAGCTCCTGAATCCACGCAGGAGCTTCGATCACCCAGAGATGAAAATACTCAGCCGCAACAATCATCTTATCCCTGTAACCTACTCGCTGTTCGATTTCGCCGGCCTTTTCCCCGGGATGGCCGGGTACGATGCGGTCGACCAGGGTATTGCAAAAGACAATGTCGCGGGCAACCCAGCTTTTGAAATCCTCATCCAGATTCCAAAACCCGGCGTACTGCAGAAGAATATCTTTTAGCCGGGTTCCATTCCTGTCGATCAGCTCACAGGGAATTACGATGAGATTATCCGGAGGCCTTCGGTTAAAGTGCCTGAAACGACGGAACAGAAACGCGGCCAGTTTGGCAGGGAAGCTATTGGGAATGCGCTCATACGAAGTATCTCCCGCATCAAAGGCAATGCCCGCTTCGGTGGTATTGGAAATGATGAACTGAAGGTCGGGATTTTCGGCCAGCTTCAGGTATTGCTGATAATGAAGATAGGGATTTACAGCCCCTCTTACAGCCGTAATGAGCCGGGTGCGGTCGACCGGCTCCCCGTTTTGCAATCCCCGGAGCCACACATGATAAAGTCCGTCCTGTTCCGTCAGCTGTCCCGCCATGCCCTGCTCAATGGGTTGTACAATCTGCACCGATCCGTTGAACGCCGTTTTTTCGTTCAGAATGTCAACAATCCAGTCGGCAAAGGCACGCAAGAAGTTACCTTCTCCAAACTGAAGAACCTTAACCGGGTGATCTGCCGTGATACGAGCCGTCTTCCTGTTTAATGGTTGTAACATATCGTCATTTCGTTAATACTCCTGTGTAACTATTTATCCGCAATTCATCACTAATCGGGGGGAATGCAGAACGCCCAGGAAGACCACACATACCCGTCTTCGTATTCCTGAAAGACCGGTGCCGATTATCATGCCGTGTTTCTCCGAATGCAGATGCAACTGCGAGATCATTCCCTGCAAAATGTTTATCACTAATCCCTCCGGATAGACATCATTATTCCTTCATCTGCTCTTCGTTCGTCTGTATAATATCGATAATATCGGTGATTTCACCTGTGGCGGCATCCCCGTTCCGCGATTCCGAAATCCCCATTTTCATTGGCGATGCCGGCTATGCGCAATCGATTGCGCACAAATGGAAATGTAGGCATCTTCTGTCAAAAAAACCTAATCATTTTCACGTTTCTTCATCTTCAGCGAAGATTTCCGGATGATGAGGTCCGGATTCAGAACCATTCTATCCGGCTCGCATATCGAATCCGGACTATCCACCTGTTTCAGAAATATTTCCGCAGCAACCCGGCCCATCATCTTGCCATGCTGATCGATCGTGGTTAGCGGCGGATCGACAAGGGCCGTAAACACTTCGTTGCTGAACCCGGCGATGGCAATCTGTTCCGGTATCCTGATCCCGTTCCGTTTCAGGTGATGCATGGCCCCCACGGCGGTGTAATCACTGGCAGAAAAAATAGCATCAGGGAGGACAGGCATCGACAGAATCTTCTGCGCCAGCTGCACGCCCGCCCTGAGTTGCGTGTCGCTGCAAAGGATGAGTTCATCCCTGACCGGCAGTCCGTGCGCCGCCAATGCCTGCCGGTAACCGCGCAGCCGTTCCCGGTAAATGACCAGGTTTTGCTGCCCGCCGAAATGGACGATCCGCCGGCACCCCTGCTCAATCAGATGCTCTACTGCTTTGTAAGCCCCCTCATAATCGTCGATGACCACCGAACCGCCGCCAAGCAGGTCGGTGACCCGATCAAAAAAAATGAGGGGAATGCCCCGCTCTTCAATTTTGTGATAATGGTCGAAGTAGAGCGTATTTTGAGCAACAGAGGCCAGAATTCCGTCAACCTGAGCCTCCAGGAGAGCATCGATATTCGCTTTTTCCCTGTCCGTCGAATCATTGGATTGAGCGATAATCACCCGATATCCCGACTGATTAACAACTTCCTCTATGCCGCGAATCACTGTTCCGAAAAAATATCGGTCGGAGGCCGGTACCATCACTCCGATCAGATTGCTTTTCCCTTTACGAAGCGCAGCGGCAATGCTGTTGTGCTGATAATTCAGCTTGCGGGCCGCCTCCAGCACGGCCTTCCTGGTTTCTTCGCTGATCCTGGGATGATCCTGCAGAGCCCTTGAGACCGTCGATGCCGTTACATTCAGTTTCCGGGCGATGTCATGAATAGTTGCTCGTTTCTTGGTCATGGCTGTAATAAATGGGATCTTTCCGATTTAAAAAGCGGATTTCGGAGGATATGGATGGAGTACCGGAAATCAGGTTTATGTTTGGGGGCCGTCGGACAATATAGGATCAAATCAGAAGGAAATCCCGGCTGTTCGCGAAACACAGCAGGACAATTTCATCCGGGATTCCCAAAACCATATTGTCAGTACCGCAGCGCCTGAGTTCCAATAGGCAAAAAAACAGCCCGGGAGGATTTTCCCCGGTTGATCCTTCTATAACGAGACGCCCCGCTTCCACGGAATGAAGTCATCCTGATCCAGTCCCATCGCTTTGGTTCTGACCTCCCCGCCGGCCAGCCTGATGATATATTCCAGGATTTCTTCACCCATCTGTTCAATCGTTTTCTCGCCTGAAATGACTGAACCGGTATCAATATCGATGATGTCGGGCATCCGCCGCGCAAGAGGTGTATTGGATGCGATCTTGACGACCGGAACGACAGGGTTGCCTGTCGGCGTACCCAGGCCCGTGGTGAACAATACGATATTGCAGCCTGATCCGGCCAGAGCTGTTGTACATTCCACATCGTTTCCAGGAGTACAGAGAAGGGTAAGGCCCGGTTTGCGTACATATTCGGGGTAATCCAGCACATCATTGACCGGGGAAGTACCTCCTTTTTTGGCGGCTCCCGCCGATTTCATGGCATCGGTTATCAGGCCGTCTCTGATGTTCCCGGGTGATGGATTCATATCGAAGCCCGACCCGGAGGCAACGGCTGCATCCGAATAGGCTCTCATCAGGGAAATAAACCGGTCGGCATTTTCGGAAATCGTGCACCGGTTGATCAGTTCCTGCTCGACTCCGCACAATTCCGGAAATTCCGCCAGGACAGCCGATCCGCCAAGAGCACTGATCAGATCGGAAGTATGACCGATTGCCGGATTGGCTGAGATCCCGGAAAACCCATCCGACCCGCCGCATTCCAGGCCGATTACCAGCTTGCTCAACGGGGCGGGTTTCCGCTCCTGCTTATTAATCTCTGCCAACCCCAGGAAAGTCTCCCGGATGGCCTTCGTCAGCATGTCGTATTCGGTGCCGCTTCTTTGCTGCTCAAGGATGATCAGCGGCTTGCTGAAGTCCGGATCCCGCTCCCGGATCTTCTCCTCAAGGATAGCAACCTGTGCATTTTGACAACCAAGGCTCAGGATGGTGGCTCCCGCCACATTAGGATTGTGCAGATAACCCGCCAGCAACCCGCACAAGGCTTCCGAATCCTGCCGGATACCTCCACAGCCGCCTTCATGAGTCAGAAACTTGATTCCATCGACGTTCTCAAACAGCGGGTTTCTTTGAGAGAGTTCAAACGGCTGGGGCAGAACCTTTTCATCCCGGATTTTTTCAAGCTCTCCATCCCGGTACAGCCTGACGAGTTCGGAAACATACCGCTTATAATGCTCCGGCCTGGCAAAACCCAGCTCCTGCGTAAACGCATCTTTCAGCACGTCTACGTTCCGGTTCTCGCAAAAGACCATGGGGATAACCACCCAGTAGTTGGCGGTACCCACCTGGCCATCCGGACGATGGTAACCCATGAAAGTCCGGTCGCGCCATCGGGCGACATCCGGGGATGACCATGTGAGAGTCTGATTTTTTTCGTGAAAGGCTGAAGTCCGGTGCTGAACATTCTGGGTGGTAAGCAACCGGCCGCCGTCGATCACGCCTGTTGCCCTGCCCACCAGTCCGCCATACATAAGGATGTCGTCTCCGGGGTGCAGCTCGCGGATTGCAAATTTATGTTTTGCCGGAATGGGTTCCCGGATAATGACGGCCGCTCCTCCGGCATTGATCTCTTCTCCGGGTTCCAGATCGGCGAGTGCCACAAGGATGTTATCGTCAGGATGAATCTTGAGCGTTTTAGCGTTCATTTAGAATAAGAATTATGAAATGCAATCGATTGCGCAAAAATACGAACAATCTTCCTGAAATAAAGCACTTTCTGGACCGGCCCGGTCGCAGGAAAAATAAGGGGTAGCAGAAGCTGTTGCGGCACGTAATTAAAAAAGGCGTTAACTCTTTATGGCAGGTCCCTGCTAACAAATTCAGAAGATTCATGTTCCTGTCCGCGACCCCGCTCACTCCCCCCCTTTGGTTATATATTTACAGAGGTCCGGGTTTGTACGAGATTCAGAAAATTCGACAGCAATCGTTCCCCGGAGCGGCCGGATTTTTCAGGGTGAAACTGTACGCCGCAGTAATTATCCCGCGCAGCTACGGCAGCGAAGGACGTGAGATAACGGCATTCGGCAATGGTGAACTCATTGACCGGCGCATAATAGCTGTGGACATAGTAGAAATAATCATCCTCCTGCAACCCTTCAAGCAGAGGATGCTGCCGGGTTCTGGAAAAGGTATTCCAGCCCATATGGGGGACTTTCCCGGCAGTATTGTCGAATTTCCTGAGTTTTCCGGGGATGATCCCGATCCCCTGGCACGGGCCCTCCTCGGTTTCCTCAAACAAGAGCTGCATCCCCAGGCAGATTCCCAGAAACGGCTTTTTAACGGCCCGGATCCACTCAATCAATCCGTGTTCTCTCAGGCTGTTCATGGCCGGCAGAGCATGCCCCACACCCGGGAAAATATAGCCGTCGCACACCCCGAGCTCTTCGGTTTGATTGGATACGGTATAATCAATTTCCAGCCTTGAGAGAGCATTGGTTACCGATGCAATGTTTCCTGCTTCATAATCAATAATCCCAATCATGATTTTTCTCCCAGGTGTTGTTGAGGACGATTCCTAATGTTGTTTTACGCAAAAATACTCTTGTTTCCTGATTATGATCTGTTCTTCACAACGATCCTTTCGAACTGGGGATCTGGTCACGGGTGCGTTCATCCCGCCTTACGCACTGGCGCAGCGCCCGGGCAAACCCCTTAAAGCAGGCTTCAATCTGATGGTGATCATTCTCCCCGCTGAATTCGATATTCAGGGTGCATTCCATCTTCATAGCCAGCGAATAGAAAAAATGGCGGACCATCTCGGTGGGAAAATCTCCTACATATTCCCGGTGAAAAGTTCCCTTGAAAACCAGGTATGGGCGTCCGGAGAGATCGAGCGCTACCAGTGCACGTGCTTCGTCCATCGGCAGAACGAATCCATAACGTTCGATCCCCCTTTTGTCGCCAAGCGCCTGGTTAATGGCCGTACCGAGTGCCAGAGCCGTGTCTTCGATACTGTGATGTTCATCAATATGGAGGTCGCCTTTGCACCGGATTTCCAGGTCTGCCAGGCCGTGGCGGGCAATCTGTTCCAGCATATGATCGAAGAAATGGAGTCCGGTATGAATATCCGCCTCCCCTTTTCCATCCAGGTTGAGAGCGATATGAATATCAGTTTCGCCGGTTTTCCGATGTACACGGGCGGTACGGGGCGGAAAAAGGATACGGCTCACCAATTGATCCCACGTCAGTCCCGAAGCAATTTCATCACCTGAATGATCGGACAAAATGAGCCCTTCGTTATCTCCGCGCACCGAGATATCCGGCTGTGAACCGGTTACCGGCCGGATGAGAATGGACTCCTGCCTGAGCAGCCGAAGCTGTTCTTCGGAGAATACGCTGTCTCCCAGAAGCTCGCAGCCGTTTTGCATCAGTTTATTCATGCCCGACAGGCTCCCGGCCCTGAAAAAAAAGTCGGGATTTACGGCTTTCAGCGCGGATGGATGGAGTAATATCTTCATGATGAGAAAGAAGTTAGCTCCTTCAGAAGCAGGTTGTTCTCATCCTGCGTCCCAACAGTGATGCGCAGGCAGTCTTCACAGTGTATCTGATCGCCGCGGTAACGCACAATAACCCCCTTTTCAGCCAGATACTTATAGACAGACAGCGCCTCCCGGATGCGCACCAGCAGGAAATTGGCATTGGACGGAAATATTTTCTCCACGCCGGGAATTTGCTCCAATTCCAGCCGCAGGCGTTTCCGTTCTTTCAGTAGCTCCCCGACATGTTTACGCATCATATCCGGATGTAAGAGTGCTTTTTCGGCCATGCCAAGCGTCAGGCGGTTTACGTTATAAGGCGGCTTCACCTTCATCATCAGCCGGATGATGGGTGCCGGGGCGGCTGCAATGCCCAGACGGAGACCGGCCAGGCCAAATGATTTTGAAAGTGTCTGAAGAACCACAAGGTTTGGAGATTCACGAATACGCGGAGCCAGGCTCTCCCGGCTGCTGAAATCGATGTAAGCCTCATCGACTACAACAATCCCCGGGAAAGAATTCAGAAGGAATTTCACGGCATCCATCTCCAGATCGTTACCGGTCGGATTATTCGGAGAACAGAGGAAGAGGATTTTGCAGGAGTCTCCGGCTTGTGCCATAATCCGGTCTGGCTGAAGCTCAAATTCGGGGGTCAGCGGGACTGAAACGACCGGACAGCCCTGGATGGAAGCCGCTACTTTATACATGCCGTAAGTCGGCGGAGTGATCACGACCCGATCAATATCCGGCCGGCAGAAGATGCGGATAAGCAGATCGATCGCTTCATCACTTCCGTTTCCCACAAAAATTTCCTCCTCTGAAATGCCCCGAAAACGGGCAACGGCCTCGCGCAGCCGCTGTTGATGCGGGTCGGGGTAGCGATGCAGATGATCCGGAGCCGGGATACTGGCTCCAAGGGCATTTTCATTGGCATCGAGCAAGATGCCCTGCTCATAATCATCCCGCGCACATCGATACGGCGTCAATTGCAGGATGTTCGGCCTGACCAACTTCTCAAGTTCGAACGGCATAACGGCTGATTTCATACTGTTGATAATATAAAATAGGAGGAAGTTATCACTTCTGCATCTGTTTCAGGCGAAGCCCGACCGCGTTACGATGGGCTTCCAGTTGTTCCACCTCGGCCATCTTCATGATAGCTGGAGCCAGCGATTGCAGCCCTCCGGGAGTCAGTTCCTGCACCGTGATTTGCTTGCGGAAAGTGTCGACGGAGACCCCGCTGTACATCCGGGCATATCCGTACGTGGGCAGAGTATGGTTGGTTCCAGAAGCGTAATCGCCGGCGCTCTCGGGCGACCAGGGTCCAAGGAATACCGAACCGGCATTCATGACCCGCTCCAGAATACGATGCGGGTTTTCAGAATTGATGATAAGATGCTCCGGAGCATAGCGGTTGCTGAACCCGACGGCCTCCTCTTCTGTTTCCGCCTGAACGGCATGGCTCTTCTCTAATGCTCTCCGGGCCACATCCCGCCGGGGCAGCATGGCGAGCTGCGCATCTAATTCTTTCTGCAAACCATTCAGGTCGAAACCGCCAACGGCAACAACGACAACCTGGCTGTCCGGTCCATGTTCGGCCTGTGAGAGCAAATCAGCGGCTACAAAGGCGGGATCTGCCAGGGAGTCCGCAATCACCAATACCTCCGACGGCCCTGCAGGCATGTCGATGCTGATCATGGCCTCCGAGTTCTGCAACAGCATCTTCGCAGTCGTGACATATTGATTACCCGGACCAACGATTTTATCTACT
Organism: uncultured Chitinophagales bacterium; assembly: GCA_964572735.1. Classification (GTDB taxonomy): domain Bacteria; phylum Bacteroidota; class Rhodothermia; order Balneolales; family DATFMH01; genus DATFNI01. The sequence goes on from CAZNHE010000055.1 coordinate 9,587, forward strand.
TTGGGCACGGATTCCGTCCCCCAGGCCAGGGCTGCAATTGCCTGTGCCCCGCCGGCTTTAAGGATTATATGTACTCCAAGGCGGACGGCAAGGTAACGGATCTCAGGGGCGATCCTCCCGTTTTTATCAGGCGGCGTGGCAAGGATGATCGTCCGGCAGCCCGCAATCATGGCCGGAATGCCCAACATCATGGCCGTAGACGGAAGGACTGCGGTTCCTCCCGGAACATATAATCCCACACGTTCAACCGGACGCGCCATGCGCCGGCAGCGAACACCCGGCATGGTTTCCACCTCCGGTTCCACCCCTGTTTGTGCCTCATGGAACCGGTAAATATTATCCCACGCAGTATCGAAAGCTTTTTTCACCTGCGGGTCCAGTCCGGCTTCATTATCCTCATCCGGCTTTTCTGCAACGACATCCAGTTCAATCCCATCGAATTTTTTGGTGAATTCGATGATGGCCCGGTCTCCCCTTTTTCGCACCTCTTCAATAATCGCAGCAACCTGGCCGTGAATCTCGTCTTCGGCTATACGCGGGCGCATACAGAGTTTTGCAACCTGTTCTTCACTGAGTTCCGAAAGACGGTAAATATTCATGCCGAAGCCTCACACAATCATATTTTGGATGGGAAGCATCACGATTCCGGTGGCACCCGCCTCTTTGAGCTGCTCCATCACCTCCCAGAATTTCCGGATGGAAATGACCGAATGGATGGCGATCATTTCCGGATTGGCCAATGGCAATATCGTGGGGCTGTTAAGCGACGGAATGATGCGGGAGATTTCTTCCAGGGAAGTGCGTGGCGCATTCAGCATAATATACCGGCTTTCGTCGGCGGACTGCTGGCCGCGGATGCGCAGCAGAAACTTGTCGATGAGCTCCTGTTTCTCCCGGCTGACGGCACGGCAGGTCTGCACAAGCTGGGTCTGCGACTCCAGGATAGTATCCAGCTCGACCAGGCCGTTTGCACGAAGAGTGCTTCCCGTCGATACCAGATCACAGATTCCGTCGGCCACATCAAGAGCAGGAGTAATTTCCACAGCGCCCGAAATAGCGATAATTTCCACATTTATATCCTGCGACTCGAAAAAATGCCGCGTAAGCCTCGGGTAACTGGTCGCTACCCGCTTGCCGTCAAAATCTGAAAGAGTCCGGATCGGGGAACTCTTCGGAGCTGCCAGTGACAGGTGGCAGTGACCGTAATTCAGATCAAGAAGCACTTTTACGTCGGCATCGCGTTCGGCGATGACATTGGCCCCGACAAAGCCAAGGTCGCAGACACCATCCTGTACATACTCCGGAATGTCGTCATCACGGATGAACAGGATTTCAACGTCAAAATTGCGGCTGTGAACCATCAGACGGTTTTTGTAACCATCGAACTCCAGTCCGATGTTTTTTAAGAGGGTTACCGTCTCGTCGGTGAGGCGGCCGCTTTTTTGAATGCCGATGCGTAATGATGAACTGGTTTCCACTGATCCTGGCCGGGTTTTTAGGTTATAGATAATTGATTTTCGCAGAAGATAACAAACACAATATATGAATGACTAAAATAATCAGGTTGTTCGAAGATGCTCACAAAAAGAAAGGGTATCCGGCCACAGCGACCGGCATCAGTGAGCCTGATGATAATGAGAATGGCAATGTCGATGCACGGCAGGGCGTGCAGCACGGTACGCTGCGGCTTCGGGCATCATGTATGATATGTCAGGCATTTGTTCCACAAACGTCAATTTAATGAAACATCCATAAAAATGCATGGTCCTGCTATAACTTATCGGCGGTAAATCAGGAGATGCCGGTCCGCAAGATGAAACCCGTTCTCTGCAGACCTGCATTTATGAATGAGTTATTCCTTCAATGGGTTATGGTTATAAATCTTACGGATGATATGGAAAGGTAGTTCCCAAATCGTTTATTTATGGATAAAAGCTACTCTGGAAGAAAACGAATCGCAGGATGGGCCGCCAGGATCCTGGCAGGACTCCTGCTGCTCCTGATCATCGCGCAATTGCTGATCTATTTTGTGATAGCTCCCCGTCTGGCAGACAAGCTCAAAAAAGATGTCCGGCGGAAAAGCAACGGCCTCTATACCCTGGCAATCGGCGATGCGGGATTCAGTGCCTTCGGAAATCGTTTCTATGCAAAAGATATCCATCTCACCCCGGACGACAGCCTGCGCCATTCATCCGGTCGCAGGCCGGCTTCGGGTAAATATCTCTATGATATATCTGCTTCTGCCATTGAAATAAGCGGGATTCATCTCCTGATGTATCTGATCCGGGGAAACATTGATGTGAAAGCGATTGTCATAAAACGGCCTGTGTGCCGGATTACCCGCGTTACTTCGGGAGATCGCCCGTCTGGAAAGAGGGGAACTTCAGGGACTTTAGCGCTTTTATCTCGTGATAAATCATTCGGGGTTGGCGAATTGACTGTGTCGGATGGAAGTTTTCAATTCTTCCGGCAGAAAAAAGATACCTCCGCGACCATCTCTTTAGATAATATTTCATTTCACCTAACGGACATTCGCATCGATTCGTCCATCGCTTTTCCGTATATCGGGGAGGCGGAAACTCATCTGGAAAATATCCGCTGGAATCTTCCGAATGGTCTGTACAGGCTCAGCATCGGGAAAATAGATCTTTCGACCATAAAACAACGTCAGGAAATCGATTCGATACGGCTGCTTCCGGAATATCCGCAGTATCGCTTTGCTCACGTGGCCGGGCACCAGGTCGACAGGATCACGGTAACGATTCCTCAAATACAAATACATCATTTCAGACTCCTGAAAGGGGGAGAAAAAGCCGGAGCCGGTGCTGAATCCATCGTATTTGATCATCCCCGTATCGTTACATTCAGAGATAAACGGGTTCCGCGATCTCCCGAAAAACGTCATCCAAAATTACCCCGGCAATTTCTGCACAATCTGGGAATCCAAATTTCTTTTGACACGATAAAGGTCAGGAACGGATACATTTCCTATTCGGAATACAACGACGGCGCAGACCGGCCGGGTACAGTCACTTTTGAGCGGATGAATGCAAAAATTACCGGGGTCACCAATGATCCGGCACTTATACGCCGGGACAGGGCCCTGAGATGGCACGCCACCACCCGTCTGATGGGCCATACGTTGCTGACAGCCGATTTTAACATGCCTCTGGGCAACCCGGATGAGCCGTTCACTTATCACGGCAGCCTGGACAGCATGTCCATCATTGCCATGAATCCGGTTTTAAAACCCATTGCTTTTATCAGGGTAGAAAGCGGGTATGAGGAAAAACTCTCATTTTTCGTGCGTGGGAATAAAGATAGTGCACGCGGCAGGATGCAGTTCAGATACCGTAACCTGGAAATAAAAATGGCGGATAAAAAAGGGGAGAATCCGCTGCTTTCGGCATTCAAAAAAACGGCGGGTTCTTTTATGATAAATAATTTCGTCATCAGGAAGAATAATCCATCCAACCCGGGAGATTCCCTGCGCACAGGGGAAATCCGTTTTAAGCGGGATAAAACCAGGTTCATCTTCAACTATTGGTGGAAGACCCTGTTAAGCGGTTTTAAATCCAGCATAACGGGATGATCCGGAAGGCCTGCCACCGGACCACTGTCGTGCGGATAATCACTTCACCCTGATTGTAACGGTCGCTTTTTGGGGTTGACCATCCAGTCGTTGTACGACATCGGGAAAACGCAGCGTGACCTTTTCCCGGCTCGTTTTGGTGATCCCGGACAGGTCGATGGGCGAGGTTTTAATTGAAGTGATAACGGCGCTGGAATCCCGGGGAATTCTAATGCGGATTTCAGCAGGATCGGACGTGATACTAACAAGCGATAAATGGCCGGGAAGGCGCCCGGTGGTATCCGGCTTCACAGGGACAGATTTCGTCACATAGTTCTTCGGCTGTACAGGAATCGCAGAGGGAGAAACACCATAGAGATCCAGATTATCCGGCAGATTGATGTTCTTCCTGCTGATCGGCAGCTTGTGCACGTCCGGTCTGGCTTTGGAAAGATCCAGTGAGATGATCAGTCCGGAGGGGTCGAGCATCTGAAAAGCCTGCTGAGATCCGGAAAGGATGATCTGGGCCCTGACAGGCGTACTGTCGGGAAGGCTGACACGACCCGTTTGCAGGTTTTTAAACTCAATGGGCACTGTAAAGGTGCGGTAGATCGTGCCGCTCTGGTAGGCAAACGCAAACCAAAAGATAATGGCGAGTGCAACAGAAACCAGGGCGATACGCAGGCTGCGCCTCTTCCACCATGGCAGGCCCGGTTTTTTTTGATCCGTATAGTATTTCTGCCAAAAAGCGTCCAGCCGGTTCCTCAGTTCTCCGGATGAAGAGAGTGCTTCGATGACACCTCCCTGGGCAATACTGATGATCCCGCGTTCTTCGGAGACCACCACCAGAAGGGCGTCGCAACGCTCAGAGAATCCCAGTGCGGCAGCATGGCGCGTCCCGCCGCTCCCGATCTTACCGAGACGAACGGACAGCGGTAAGTGCACTCCGAATTTGACGACTTTATCGCCCTCAACCAGTACTGCCCCGTCATGCCCGGGAGTGCTTGTATCAAAGATGCTGCGCAGCAGAGGCAGGGATACGGTACCATCCAGAGAAACGCCTCCATGGATATGCCGCTCCCACGATTCGTTCCCCCTGATGGCGATCAGTGCCCCGGTTTTCATATCCGCCATTGTGGAAGCCGCCTCGGTTATGGAATCGATCGTCAGGGCGGAAGAAGGATGGGAAGGGCGGTTGGTAAAAAAATCCCACGTGCCGATCCGGTCGATGAAGCGGCGCATATCTGTTTGAAATACGATGATGATCCCCACCAGGATTACAAAAAACAGGCCCTCCAGCAGCATGGTCGTAAGATACAATTCAAAAAGGCGGGCCAGGAAATAAATAGCGACCAAAACGGCTACGCTCAATAACGTCTTCCAGGATACGCTCTGGCTGAGCCAATTGATGATCAGGTACAGGAAGCAGGAAATGAGCAGTACATCCACAATGTCGGCGAGCCGAACGTGGCGGAAGAATTCCCGTAATGTTTCCTGAAATGTTACCAAGACAACAGGCGGCATGACTGATTCCGATCCATGGTTGATGATCCGGTTCCGGGTTCTGATGGAAATCCTCATTGCTGTATGAAACAGTTGCAGGACATCACCTGAAAGCAGCACCGGTTTCATTCGACAGGGAAACTTTGTTGCGGATTTCGGGAAATCATCCCGATGCTGCCCTCAGAGAGATGAGCTGCAAGCGGATCTCCAAAGAAATAACCTTTTAGCGGCATATTTCATTTATTGCCGGCCCGTTCATCCGTACTACCTTCGCTGTTTTTTCGTTGTTCACGATACTGATCCTGAAAAGAAAGCCTGAAGGCAACCATCACTCCTCTTTTCAGAAGTAGCCGGATTATTAGTATTTTACGCCCTGATTTTCAGAGAAGAGTATACAAGACCCGTATCCGGGCACGAAAACATACATGCAGCACATACGCAATTTCTGTATTATCGCTCACATCGACCATGGGAAGTCCACGCTTGCCGACCGGCTGCTTGAACGCACCGGCACGATCACCGAACGGGAGATGCAGAACCAGGTTCTCGACGATATGGACCTGGAACGCGAGCGCGGTATTACCATCAAGAGTCATGCTATTCGCATGGCATACCAGGCAAAGGATAAACAGGCATACGTATTCAATCTGATAGATACTCCGGGGCATGTTGACTTTTCATACGAGGTATCGCGGGCTTTAAAGGCCTGCGAGGGCGCCTTGTTAGTCGTTGATGCGTCGCAGGGCGTGGAAGCCCAGACCATTTCCACGCTTTATCAGGCCATTGATCAGGATCTGGAAATTATACCGGTTCTGAATAAAGTGGATCTTCCCGGGGCCGAAGTCGATGAGGTGGCGCAGCAGATTATCGATCTTATCGGTTGCAGACGGGAAGAAATCCTGGAGGTCTCGGCCAAGACGGGAATCGGTGTCGATGAGTTGCTGGAGGCTATTGTTCATCGGATACCGCCGCCCGGAGGACGTGTTGATGCTCCCTTACGGGCCCTTATCTTCGACTCCGTTTTTGACACGTACCGCGGCTCGGTGGTCTATGTCCGTATTTTCGATGGAGTGTTGAAGAAAGGTGATCCTATCCGATTTATGGCCGCGGGAAAGGAATATGAAGCGGAAGAAATCGGTTATCTTCAGATGAAAAAATCCCCAACCGACTCTCTGGAAGCCGGCGAAGTGGGATATATCATCGGAAGTGTGAAATCCATCCAGGATACACGGGTCGGCGATACGGTAACAACCGTCAAAGACGGAGCACCGGAAGCCATTCCGGGATTCAAGGTCGTCAAACCGATGGTATTTTCGGGGATTTATCCAACCAGCGCCGATGATTTCGAGGGACTTCGCTCAGCGCTTGGGAAACTGCAGCTCAACGATTCGGCCCTTCAGTTTCAGCCTGAAACCTCGGCGGCACTCGGATTTGGATTCCGTGCCGGATTTCTGGGGATGCTGCACATGGAGATCGTCCAGGAACGCCTCGACCGGGAATTTGACATGGATATCATCACCACCGTCCCCAATGTGCAGTTCGACGTGGTTCTGACAAACGGGAAGAAAGTGGAGGTGAATAACCCGAGCGAAATGCCCGACCGCGGGGTCGTCGAAGCAATCTATGAACCCTATATCCGCGTCCAGATCATCACGCCGGCCGATTATATCGGTTCGGTGATGAAGCTATGCCAGGAACGCCGCGGCGTCTATGTAAACACCCACTATCTTGATGCCCGGCGTGTGGACATCACATACGAACTTCCGCTCGCTGAAATTGTTTTTGATTTTTATGATAGACTGAAAAGCAATACGCGGGGCTATGCCTCCATTGATTACGAATTCATCGAGCAGCGCCCGGGCGATCTGGTGAAGCTCGACATCCTGTTGAATGGAGATCCTGTAGATGCTCTTTCTACCATCGTGCACCGGGATAAGGCTTATGAATGGGGAAGAAAATTATGCGGCAGGTTGAAGGAATTGATTCATCGCCAAATGTTTGAAGTGGCCATTCAGGCGGCTATCGGAAATAAAGTCATTGCACGCGATACCATACGGGCGCTGCGAAAGGATGTGATTGCCAAATGCTATGGCGGAGATATAACCCGCAAGCGGAAACTGCTTGAAAAACAAAAAGAGGGCAAAAAACGTATGAAACAGGTGGGCAGCGTGGAAATCCCTCAGGAAGCTTTTCTGGCTGTTCTGTCCATGAGTAACCACGAATAATCATTGAACCGGAAAGACGAATGATTCGAAAAATCATCCCATTTGCTATTCTCCTCGTTGTTATACAGGCAGGTCTGGTGCGGGCTCAACAATACAACCTGTTCAAAGAGCCCGACATTCACAAAGTCGGGCATGCCGACCGCGCCAAATTTCAATCCCGGTTCAGGAACATAAAATGGACCGGGCAGGGGCTCTACCAAAAAACGACGATTGATCACGTTCCCACCATCGAACTGCGGGCGCGTCTGCAGGCGCTTTATGGAGATCCTACACAGACCCTCCCCGATATGGTCGGCAAAAAGAACTTTCGTCCCGGAATGTTTGTAGAATTTGAATATTGGTTTGTCGTTAATGATTCCATCCCCATGATGGTGCTCGACGTCGACGGTCCGTTTGGAACCGGCCTTGTCTACGCCGGAGCCAGCCGTTATATCGATCTGATGCCGGGGGTAAAACGCACGTTGTCAAAAAAATTGATGGAAGTACAGGATCTGGGCGAATTCAAAGATTATTTTTATTCGCCGGAACGGGAGAAATGGTTTCTGGTAGAGTACCGGAACGGAAAGTTCTCACATAAGGAAATTTCACAGCCGGCCGGGCTGCATTTCCCAAAAGAAGATATGAAGTAGTAACCTTTTTAACGCACAGACATTGGCTGACAAAACGAAGAATGTATCGCAGAAACGCCACGGTAAAGAACGGCTGGGACATAAACATCATCATTTAAACAAGAAGGCGAAGTCATGGGCTAAGGAATGGCTTAATGCGATCATTTTCGCAGCTATTGCCGCGCTGATCATCCGCACGTTCTTCTTCGAGGCTTACCGGATCCCGACTCCTTCCATGGAAAAATCATTACTGGTCGGCGACTTCCTGCTGGTCTCGAAAATGGATTACGGTCCGCGTACACCTATGGCGATAGGAATCCCGTTCACGAGCATCCACATTCCCGGGCTGACGCTGCCGTGGTTCCGCATACCGGGTTTTGAGAATGTCGAGCGGTATGATGTGGTTGTATTCAATTATCCCATCGATCACGACGTGATATCTGCGAAAACAAATTACATCAAACGATGTATCGGGTTGCCCGGCGACACCCTCTCCATTAAAAATAAGATCGTTTATATCGACGGGAAGCCGGCAAAGACATTTCCGACGATGGAGGAGACCTATGTAGTTACGGTGAAAGAGCGGCTGCGGCTGAGTCCGGCACGGGTACAGCAAATCGGAGGCAAAATCTTCCGGATGACCAACGATGGAAAATACATTGTGGACATGACCCGGGCCGTGGCGAACCAAATGAAAACCTGGCCCGAGATCGCCAGTGTTGTACCTAATGCATATCCGCAGGATTATAATGAATTTGCCAACTCACGGTTCACCTTCTCACGCGGAATAACCGGAATTCGCGACTGGTTCCCTCCTGTTGTTGTTCCGTACAAAGGCGAAACGGTGCATCTGACCGACAAAAACTGGAACCTGTACGAGAATATTGTGGAACGATATGAGCACAATAAGGTTTCGAAGCTCGGCAACGATTTCACAATCAACGGAGTGAAGACCAACGAATACACGATAAAACAAAACTATTACTTCATGATGGGAGACAACCGGGATAACAGTGAAGACAGCCGTTACTGGGGGTTTGTCCCTTACGACCATATCGTCGGCAAAGCTTTTATCGTTTATTTCTCGTGGGACAAAAATCGCATGCTGCCCCGCTTCGGCCGCATTTTCCATATAATACGCTAA
>CAZNHE010000056.1:0-2364 GCA_964572735.1 uncultured Chitinophagales bacterium
GAGCAATACAGACCACACCCGGTAGTTCTGATGCCATTTTACTCCTTTCATATCTTTTGTTTCCTGAATGAAGATCTGCCTTGACCACGTGGTTTCTTCAATTTTATCTTTGGGTGGTCGGGCGGTCAGCCAGCTGACACCCATCATAACGAACAGGCTAAAGGCGAAAAGGAAAGGAACGACCAGCAAAAAATGCATCTCACCGAAAATGGCTTTTTTATAAAAGAGCATCACGATAGCTACTCCTAAGCCGCTGATCAATCCATAAAACGCCCCCTCTTTATTAGCCCGTCTGGAAAAAAGGCCGAGAAAAAATGCCGCAACAACCGGAGGAGCTATGTACGAGAGCATTTGCTGATAATATTTTACCAGACCTCCGAATTTACCGATCTGCGGCGCCCAGAGCACCGCAATAATCAAAATGATGATTGATGTAATCCGGCCTACACGGACCAGTTCTTTAGAAGGGGCCTGAGGTTTGAATCTTGAATAAAAATCGAATGTAACCAATGTTGACGCGGAATTGAGTATTGCACTCAGGGTTGAGGTCAGCGCGGCAATCAGCGAAGCCATCATAATTCCCAATAATCCTACCGGAAGTAGCTCGAGCACCATGGTAGGATAGACCATGTCGGGTTTAGGCAGGCCGGGGAATAATTTCTGAGACATAATTCCCGGGTAAACGATAAAAAACAGGGTCAATACCGTCAGGAAGCCTACCAGTAATACTCCTTTACGACCTTCATCAACAGAACGTGCGCTTAAAACCCGCTGGACCAGCGTCTGATTATTTCCCCAGAAATAAAATCCGAGCACAGGAATTCCTACAATAAGTCCCAACCAGGGCACCGACGGGTCGTTCAAAGGACGGATGAGCCGCATCGCCATATCATGATGAACAATAAGATTGTGAATATACGCCGCTCCTCCGTTCGCCGCGGCCAGGTAAGTCAACAATATAGAGCCGACAATCAGGATAACTGCCTGAATAATTTCCGCACTAATTGCCGACGAAAGTCCGCCCGGAATTGTGTAGGAAGCTACGGCAATCGCAAAAAACAGGATGATAACCTGCAGGCTGAGATCCGGGAAAATCAGTTTGATGATCAGAGCGGCCGCATATAGTGCGCCGGCAGCATCCAGAAAAATATTTCCTACAATAGTGATGAACGAAAAATAATAGCGGGATCTGGAATCAAACCGGCGTTCTAAAAATTCAGGCATGGTAAAAATACCCGATTTGATATAGAAAGGAAGAAAGAACAGCGCGAAAAAGATCATCACAATCACTGAAATCAGATTGTAATTGAATACGGCAATGCCCGTACTGTAGGCGTCGCCTGACTGGCCTATAAGCGTTGCGCTTGAGATACTGGCTGCGAATAACGCCAGCCCGATGGCAGGCCATTTCTTATCGCGCCCTGCCAGGAAATAGGAGGTTGAATCCTTACTTCGTCCGTGCCGCAGTGCCCACCAGATAATGCCGGCAAAATACACTGCCAGAATCGTGATATCGATAGCACTCAGATGGATTTCCTTCATAATTCCTGCTTATTTCATGCTTGGGTAAATAAGATGAGATGCCGCCATATCTCCCGAAAGCTTTGACCTGAAATCATTTTATCCTGAATTTTTGCCTTCCACAGACGCTTCCTGTGGGGTGGGCGGAGCCTTCTTCAGATGATCAAGCAGTTCTTCGACCATGCAGGTTGCCACACACACATATTTATCCGCTCCGCCATAATACACATACAGGGTATCATCCACTACAACATTGCCTGTCGGGAAGACACATCCTCTGTAAAAACCTTCGATCTCATAATCGTGCTCGGGCTCCATGATCCAGCTATCCGACCGTGCAATAATTCTGGCGGGATCTTCAAGATCCAATAAAACGGCGCCTACACGATAATAGCCCCTGCCGCCTTTCTCCACCCCATGATATAACATTAGCCATCCATCGTCTGTCTTTAGGGGAGGCGCGCTTCCCCCCACTTTCTCTTCCCAGGTTCCTCTTCTCCCTTTGATAAGCAGGTGGTGCTTCCCGTTCCAGACCATCAAATCATCTGCATAAGTAAGCCAGATGGACGGGAATTCGCAGCCGTAACGCTCGCCGACCCACTGTTTCGGACGGTGCAGAAGTACGTATTTCCCTTTAATTTTTTCGGGAAATAAAACGCAATCCCGGTCGTCCAGGTTGGACTGGGTCATGGCCCCGAGCCGCCGCCAGTTTTTGAAGTCCCTGGTAAGGGCGAGGCCTGTGTTAGCAATATTGTTCCGGTAAACGGCAGGAGCATTTTCTCCGGCATCCGGAACCCTGACCTCATCATAACCAAAGGTCCAGTAGCGACCGGGGAAATAGGG
>CAZNHE010000056.1:2464-18499 GCA_964572735.1 uncultured Chitinophagales bacterium
CCTGAACCGGACCACGGCTCAACTCCTGTTGACAAGTCAGAGGATTCGTGCTCCTGCTCGTGATTGTACTCGTTCTCGACACACGAAATACGAGCACCGCTCCGCTGAGCACGAGCACGAATTCAAGATTCTCAGCCGAGTACAACTGACCAATGACAGGCTTGTCATCTCCATCAAAGGTTATCCGCCCCGGATAATGGTAATTTCCTGGTGACATCCCCCCGAAAGCACCAGGAATTATCAGATGCAGATTTGTTCATCAGGATCCGTTATTCTGCTTTCAGACAAATGGATCTGCCCTCTGCATTCGATTTGACTGTTTCGTAATGAATCATCTTGCATTATATCTTATTTTCATTATTCGTCATTTTACAATTACATTTTTGGCCATCTTATACATGTCAGGAAGATCACCACTAAACAGAGTTTCCGGGCTGTTGTAAAACTTTATAAAATCTGCCGAGGAGCTTTGTCCTTTAAACGGTGCATAATAAACATCTCCCTCATGTGCAGGATCATATTTATTACGCCACACAACTACCATGCTGATCCTTCTGCCTATAATGGAAGTCAGGAGTTCATCGGTCCAATAGTTGTCATAAGGTTCGCCATTATTCTTTTTGATCCCGACTATTCCGGTTTCTGTAACGCCAGCCGGTTTCTTTTTCTCCTCAGAAAGCGCCGCCAGATTTTTAATATTGGTGCTTAACGCCTCTATATTGGTTCCGTTGTAAATATCCAGGCCGATGAAATCGACATAATTATCGCCGGGCCAGCGCTCGAGAAAACTCCCGGCAGAAGTTGAGCCATCGAACTGTGGAGCAACAGCATAAATCAGAGTATGCACATCTTTTTTGTCCCTTAAATAGTCGACGGTGAAACGCCATAAATCGATGAATTCTTTTTGTGTTGTGCATGTTTTGCCCCACCAGGGCCACGTCTGATTGTATTCGAGAAAGGGGCGGAAAATAACCGGAATGAGATTTCCCCGGCTATCCTTTAGGTTATTCAGGAAATTGGCAAGCCGGTCCAACCATCCCCTGAATTTTATATTAGTCTTGCTGCCATTTTGCAGAATCTTACTCACCACAGTCGTGTTAGAATTATCCCAGGCGTCACCTCCGGTGAGCGGATTATCCAAATGGGCAGTGGCAAGAATCACCTCTCCTCTCTCTCTGGCCGCCAAAATAGTCCGTCTTATTTCTACACTGTCAACGTTATCGAGGGGGTGACCATCCATTATGGGCGCAAAATTACAGCTAAATACCGCCGGATAATCCCCGCACACATCTTTAACATCCGAACGTCCTTTCACATTTTTCCAGTTTCGTCCGTACAACAGATCGTCATGGTGACCAAACATAACCCCCTTCGACTGGATCGCCCACAGGTTTGAGTATAGCGCTTTGGTCTCTTTGGTGGCGTTTTTATCCACCATATGCAGAGTTACCGTTCCCTGGTCATTCTTTTTTTGGGGTTTGGTTCCTACAGGATTATCCGATGAACAGCCGGATACAAGAAGTGCTATTGTAGCAAGAGCGAGATAAATCGATTTCATGATGTTAAGCTATGCAATCTTTTTCCTGACGAGGAACCGTCATGATGGCAAAAGGGTATTTTCTCCAATATTTTGAGGCTTTTTTTTGAAACTTTCCCACAATGATTGCTGATGCGTATGGACTAGTAGGCATGTCAAGTATTGTCTGTCGGGTAAAGTTCTTCCCGATATATCGGGACAGAGTTTATCGCAGAAAGACGCAGAATTCAGCGAAACTCTGCGGGGGCATCTGCGAAACTCTGAGAGAAATAGAAACCGGTATTTTGTAGTTGACATGACACTAGTAGGCATAATTTGTATAAATAATGATGGATTCCGGCGGCATAACCAACGTTACGCCACCGGCTAAATCTAATGTGAGCGCCTTCCTGTTTGGCTGCAAACCGTGATCTCCTTCTTTGATCAGCGTTCCGTCGGAATAAACAAACTGTTTAACATTACCGAGTGCAGGCAATGTGGAGCTCTGGATCCGTACCTTTTTTTCAACCTTTGCCACATTCACTGCGGCCAGCATATATTTCCCATCCTTCCCGGCTGTAATCGCTTTGACAGTGTTGTCGCCGGATACCTTTACTTTGAAGATTTGCGATCCGGCAGGCATATATTTACTGAGGAGCGACCAGGCATAGTACCAGGGACGGACATCCTCTTCCTTCGATCCGAAGAATTCATCGCCAAGGATATTCCAAAAACCCCACACTTTTAATTTGTCTTTGGCTTCTTTAGAGTGCATGGCGTCGTCGAGCATCCATACGACAGCTCCCGAATAACCTGCATTGACCGCCTGAAAAAGGGCGTCGGCCATATCTGTTCCATACGAATAATCGTATACAAACATCTGGGAATCTTCGGTTGAGGCATACGGCTTCGCTTTCGCCCGCCGGATATTCTCTTTTTGGAGGAGGGAGTCCTGAGGAGCCACAAATTTGAGTCCGATTTCACCTATCACAATCTTGCTGCCGTCGGGAACCTCCTTCTGGTAGGCTTTAATGACTTGTGAATATTTCCCCGAATTCACCGTGCTTTTCGAGGGATACGTGTGAATGTCGTACAACCCGATCATCCTCCCCAGATCCGTTGCGCAGCTATCTACCCACCACGATTCTTTAGCCGACCATATCGCTGCATCCGGGCCCATAATGGAAAGTTTGCCGTCCGGATCTTCCTCTTTAAGCTTCTTATAAAAGTATTTGACGGCCTTCGCCCAGAGCGGGTAACTGCCATCGGCAGCCGACCAGTATCCGTTCGGCTCATTGATCATATTGTAATACTTTATGCAGGTGAAGCCTTTTTGGTTGATCAGGAAACCGACGTATTGCGCCGCATAAGTCAGGTTCTTTCTATTTATTTTCCCTGTTTTGGAGTTGACCATACCATCTCCCCAGTCTCCGAACACAACGGTGACGCCCCGGCTTTGGCAGTATCCTAAAATTTTTGCCATTTGGTCGTAGTTCATTTTGGGATCCAACCTGCCATCGCGGACCAGTGAAGGCGTGTTGATCATCACCCGCATAAACTGGGGCCGCATAAAATCGAGGCGGGCATAAAGCTTCCTCCAATCGATATCAGAGGCATTAAATGTAATCTTTCCGTAATCGAGCTGATAAGGATCCCATTCGGCTCCGTTGCCTATGTAATCGTTGTTGATAATTTCATTGGTGTTTATCGTAACGGTTGTCTGTGGGGTTTGGGAAAACACGGGAGCCGTCACGACAAAAGTGATAATTATCCAACTGTAAATAGTCGATTTTCTCATATGAAAAGCTGAGGCCGTATAACTACAGCCTCAGTCTGTTATCTCAAGGTTATTTTTGTTTTTTGATATCGATCCAGAATTTTCTGGGGCGCTCGACAAACTTGTCATAATCGGAATAGATATTATCCCAATCGTCCGTGCCGTTCAGATCGAATTCAATGGCGTTATCCGTTGTGGTTTCGGAAAGACCATTACCCAGATCTACGGTGCCGGGTCCCACGAAAGATCCTGAGGTCGTGCTGCTGTCGGCAAATGTAAAGGTTATCAAGCCGGTGGCATAGTTGCGCAGCCATGTTCCTTTACCTTCCGGAATTTTGCGATAGAAATGGTTAACGTCGGTCTGAGGTTTGCCTATAAAGAGAAAGTCGGCATACAAACCATCAGGCCCGGCGTCGTTGGTGACTGTGCCGTATGTGTTTCCATCGTCGGTGATGCCGGTCATTTTGAAAGTAAGCACATTATCCAGCTCTGCCTGAGGGCCGTCGTCGGCGGGCCAGTCCCATGGTTTATCCGTTAGTTTCAGCACGGCTCCGCCACCGTACTCGGGACCGGTACCTCCATAAAGCGTCAGTCCGGTGATATCCCAGGTTCCCACGAGTGTTTCTCTGAAAGAACTTGCCGTGATGGTATATACCCTGCTTTTTCCTGTTGGGGAAGTAACCGTTATGGTTGCACTTTGAGACGCGTTATCGAAACTGAGGTCGTCGCCAACCGATTTAGATGATTTATCCCCGTAGGATAGTTGCAGTTGAACAATTTTGATCTTGCTCAGATCGGGCACCGCAGCCACATTGATGGCAAGGGCGACACTTCCGCGGGAAGAATCGATTCTGGTGATCGTAGCCTTGCCAACCTGGTTGGCAAGCTTTATGTCCAAGATGCTCCTCTCATTATTCCAGTTGCCCTTATCAACCTCTGAAAAGGGATTCTTTTGGCAGGAAAACAGTATCAAGGTCAAGAGGGGTACCAATAGAAACGTTGATTTTTTCATAATGGTTGTCGTTAATATGTTATATAGTGATCACTTCGTCAGATTCAACCCCTGATTCAAATCAATCTCTGTTTGGGGAATCGGATAGAAATCCGCCTGTTTATCTGTGAGTCCTGCTGCCTGGGGCACCATATCCTGCACGATGTTGAATCTGCGAAGGTCGTACAGGCGATTCGCCTCGAAATCCAGCTCCCATTTACGTTCCCGTAATACATCCTGTCGGAACTGCCCGACCGTCAGTCCCGGGGGGAGATCTCCCAAACCGGCTCTGTTCCGGATGTAGTTAACCTGTTTATATCCTTCCGCTGTAGGGCCCACGGCTTCCGCGAGAACCAGGGCGATATCAGAAAATCGAATCAGGAAGGGTTTCACACTGGTTTTTCCCCCTATAAAATCAGGATCAATATATTTTCGGGTAAAAGGATATGGGATAGACCCCGGATACGTGGCAGTAACATTCCCGTCGGCATCATAAACAGTGTCGACCATGAGAATGGTTTTTCGCTTATCCGAGGGCGAAAAACTGTTGTAAAAAGAGGCTGTTGTCTGTAATTCGCTAAATCCTTCATGAGTCGGCGAAAAACTGCCGTCAGGATTTCTCAGATAATCCGTGGCTCCACTGATATATGGGAGAAACAACTGGTCGATTTTAGAATATTCGCCTTCCTGTTGTCCACTTCTATCCATCGACAAAAGGAAGATATTTTCTTTACCAGTTGGATCATTTACATTGTAAATGGACAGCAGGTTATCCTCAAAACCATATACCGATTGTTTCTCGACCACGTCACGTGCGAATACGGCGGCACTATCGTACATCTGCGACACCTGCCGTTTCATATCCGAATATAGCGGTACGCCATGCTGTTTGGATGAAGCAATCGTCAGGTACACTTTGGCAGCCAGGGATTGGGCAGCTGCTTTATCGGCCCGACCTTCAACCTGATCAATCTTGAGCAATTTGATGGCCTTCCTACAATCCGATAATATAAAATCGTATTCCTCATCCAGATTAGGTGCCAGCGAAGCCGTAGTTTGCTTTAATGTCGACACCACCGACCTGTGTATGGGAACCAGCCCAAAGTTCCTGGCGAGACCAAAGTAGCACCATGCCCTTAAAAAATACGCCTCTCCCAGGTACTTGTTTTTCATGGATTGACTGAAATCGGCCTTGGGGAGATTCGCTAATATGGCATTAGCCCTGTTTATCGCGATATACGAATATTTAAAGTAGTTGGTTAATGTGTTATTCTTTGGGAACTCGGACACATCCCAATTCTTCAAAGCGAGGTTGTCGGCACTCTCGTCTGATTTCGTTTTTAACTCATCCGTAGGTAAATCTCCCAGATAATAGATGGCCCGGGAATATTCAATATAGGTGAGTGCATCATAGGTATATATTATAGCCGCTTCTGCATCCTGCGGCGTTTTATACAAATTGCCGGGTGAGTAAAACCCGTAGGGTTCTTCCGTCAGATCACATGCCGCAGTCATTACCAACAGGACACCCAGAAAAAGGAACTTATATATGGCCTTCATAACGTTATATCACCTTTACTTAAAATGTTAAGTTTGCTCCGAATGTTATTTTTCTAAGCCGGGGGATCCCGCCGCTGTAAATGCCTTGTGGACCAACTTCAGGATCATATCCTTTAAAGTTGGTGAAGGTGTACAGGTCTGAAGCATTCACATAGAAACGAACCGACAGATTCCCCGGAAGATGGTCAAGCCGGTAACCAAGGGTCAGGTTCTGAATGCGAACAAAAGAACCGTTTTCTATCCACCAATCGGATAGTTTTGTCTGGCGTCCGGAACGCAGGCTGGGATAATCGTTGGTTGGATTGTCGGGCGTCCACCTCAGTGGCATATTACTCGGCTGGTTAAAAGCCTGGGTATTCAATACATCCCGTCCGAAAACTCCGTTGAAGAAAACGCCAAGATCAAACTTTTTGTAAGTCAGGTTGAGATTCAGACTCATGGAGAAATCGGGATTGGGGTTCCCAATGATGGTCTGATCCTGTGTGTTTACCACGCCGTCGCCATTAATATCCACGTACTTAAATTCACCGGGCTGAGCTTCTATGCCTGACAACCCGGCCTTTATTCCTTCTTGCACCGACTGAATGATGCCATCGGTTTTGTATCCGTAAAACACATTCATCGGCTCTCCTATCGCAAGGATATTCGGATACTGGCGGAACTGCGGAAGGCTGTTGCCCGAATATTGGTATTGCATCCCTGTATTGGGATCCGTGATTAAACCCGATACCTTCGTATTCCCCAGGCTAACCACCTTATTCCTATTGCGCGAATAGATCAATGTTGCATTAAGGTGCCAGTCGGAAGACCTCACGATGTCTCCATCCAGCGTTACCTCGAATCCTTTATTATCGATCTTTCCATCATTTACCCACATCCTGTCATAAGAGGAAGACGGCGGCAGGATCCTTTGGCGCAGCAGATCGCTGGTTGTTTTATCATAATAATCGAATGTCAGATGGAGTCGGTTTTCCAGGATCCCCAAATCCACACCGAAGTCGGTTTGAGCTGTGGTCTCCCATTTCAGGTCGGGGTTCGGAATGCCTCCCCATAGAAAAAAGATACCATCCGGACCGGTTCTGCCTACTACATATCCCGGACCGATTCCGACTTCCCATTGACCGCCGCTGTAATATTTAGCGGTTCCATAACGGGGCAGGGTCTGATAGGGACTGATACCCTGATTTCCGGAAATTCCATAACTCAAACGGAATTTTAGTTCATCAAATACATTCAGGCGTCGGAGGAATCTCTCATTACCGGCTACCCAGCTTACGGCTCCTGATGGAAACAATGCCCATTTATTATCTTTACCAAACTTGGACGAACCGTCATCACGTGCCGTAAATGTAAACAGGTATTTGTTTTCGAATCCATAGTTTAACCGGAAATATCCGGATACCAGCCTCGACTGACTCAGGCTATTGGAAACCGTATTTTCCTGAGGATTTCCGGCGCTCATATTTTGATTGCCCAGCACCTCATTCACAAAATCAAATGCTCCCAACTGTGACGCCCGCGTCAAATCCTGCTCGTATGAATACCCCAACGTGGCTTTTATGTGATTGGGACCATAATGATTATCGAAATTTACATAGGTCTCGGAAATCAGGTTTCTTCCCAGCCAATTTTCGATGTACCCCGCACCATTGTTGTCGGTCCCTGTTAATGTGTATTCCGTAGGATAATAAGAATCAGTTATATAGGATCCGTATTTGTAATTAAACTGCGAGGTGAGTTTCAGTGTCGGGATAATATTCCAGTCCACCCTTGCCATAGATAATACATCGATCGATTTAGTATCAATCTTCTGTTCATTGGTGAGAGCGATGGGATTGCCGTAATCCTGCGGCCCAATTTTGTAATAGTTGCCGGTTGAATCGTAGACCGGATAAATAGGATTGCGCCAATAGGCAAGCCCTCCATTCGGATGTTGGCGTCCTTTGGAACCGATGCTTTTGAAACTAATATCGAGATTATCGAAAATTTTCCGCTGTACGCTCAGGTTATACCCGATTTTGGAATAATCATTCCGGATATACACCCCCTGATCCGTAAAATAGTTGCCGCTTAAAAAGAAGCGGGTTTTATCATCCGCGCCGGACGCGCTTATCGTGGTGCTATTCGAAACAGGCGCGTTCCTGAACACCAATTTGTCCCACCGCGTATAGTAGGGCCAGGTTCCTGAAGCGATCTCCTCCACAGAGGGATAATACACACCCGAAGCATTGGTTTGGCCGATGTATAGAGGCTGAAGCCCTGCATTTCTCATGGCCTCGTTGCTCAATTGGGCCATCAACACCGGGTGGCGCCATCTTTCTACTTTCGAGGTAAATTGCGAAATGGTAACCTGTTGATTTACGCGTATCCGTGTCTGTCCGGGAGTGGCATTTTTTGTTGTAATCAAAATGACGCCATTTGCACCGCGCGAGCCATAGATAGCACTGGCAGAGGCATCTTTAAGCACCTCTATCGATTTAATATCCTTCGGGTTTACCTGCTTCAGATTTCCGGCATCCCCCAGTGGAAAGCCATCGACGACAATGAGGGGAGAATTAGAGCCATTTATGGAACTCGATCCCCGAATCCTCACTGTTTCGCCGGCACCAGGCCCTTGCGATGAATTAATAATCTGGAGACCGGCAACGTGCCCCTGCAGTAACCGCCCGATTGAATTCGCCGGGATGTCCTGCACCTTTACTTTCTGAGGGCTGACGGTGGCAATTGAGCCGGTAAGGTCGCTTTTTTTCACTGTTCCATAACCAACCACAACAACCTGCCCTGCCGAACTCCTGCTCTCAACCATCGTGACCGACAGGTTCGAACGACCATTCAGCCCGATTTCCTGCGTTTTAAAGCCGATATACGAAAAAATGAGTGTATCCTGATAACTGGGCACCTGAAGAGTAAATTTCCCATCTACATTCGTGCTGGTGCCTATATCCTTTGAGCCTTTCAGTAAGATATTAGCTCCCGGCAGGGGATTTCCGTCTATCGTTTTTACCACACCGGTCACCGTTTTGTTTTGAGCAAAACCCGGATTTGTGCAAAAGAGAAGCAACGTTGTGCATACCCATATCCACAACATTCCTGCATTTATAATCCTTAAGCGTTTTCCCATAATCGATTTCGTTTTAGCATTATGAATTCCTCCGGATCCCTCGATTGATTAAACGGGAAGCGGTTACAAAGTCTGCCACTCCGGATGTGGAGCCGGCCAATATCGCCCCCTTTATCTCCGAAGGGGAATAACCTGATGAATCAATATTACCGTAGTAAATGCTTCCACACTAATATATTGATGTCCAATAATAATGTTTATATGAATACACATGACATGGAAAATGGATTTTCATAATGAACATGGCTTATTTCATACTATAAAACAGCATATGGCTTTTATTTTTATGATTAAATTCGATACTTTCATGAAACAGAACATGCCATATTACTATCAGGTCTTTCGCCCGATGAATACCATAGAAAGAGAAATTACTCCGGTTAAGGCAGATGATTTTTTTATCCTGCTCAATTATGAAAACGCCAAATTCGATTACCCCATCCATTATCATCCCGAATATGAACTCAATCTGGTTCTCGATTCAACGGGTAAGCGGATCGTCGGAGACTCAATAACCGATTATTCGGAAATCGATCTGGTTTTGATCGGTCCCAACACCTATCATGCATGGACGGGCGACCGAAAGTACTCCCACAGCCATGTAGTTACAATTCAGTTTGCCGAAGATTTATTAAGCGAACAGATATTGAACAAAAAGCTGATGTCACCTATCAAGCGTATGCTGGAAAGTTCGTACCGCGGGATTGAATTCTCGGAGGACACCAAAAGGAATATCAGGGATAAGATGCTAAAGCTGTCTCAATCTCACGGGTTTGATTCTATCCTCTCCTTTTTATCCATACTATATGATCTGGCTATATCAAGAAATCAGAACTTATTGGCCAGTACTACCTTCAAATCGGAATTCGAGCTGCCTCAAAGCCACCGGATTAAAAAGGTGGTAGAGCATTTGCAGAAAAACTATAGTGAGGATATCATGCTTTCCGAAGTGGCGGGAATGGTTAATATGTCGGATTCCGCCTTCAGCCATTTTTTCAAAAAGAAAACAAGACATAGCTTCTCTGATTACCTCATTGACATCCGCATCAGCCATGCCTCCCGTATGCTGCTGGAAACCAGCCAGAATGTTTCCGAGATCTGCTACAACTGCGGTTTTAATAACCTCTCCAATTTCAACAGGCTATTCAAAAAAAAGAAGGGCTGCACGCCCAGCGAATTTCGTGGGTACAATCAAATGATCACCAAGTTCTGATCACACCTACGGGATATTTGTATTAAACTTCCCTTCCTCATAACGCCTCATCGGTCTTCATTCCTATTCGAAGAGTCACACGAAAGAAACTGTTCCCGAGGCTTGTGGCGGAGGCTTGGCTTGTTTTCTTCCGGAATAACTCAATCCACCTGTTATTCTCAGATGCCCCTCATCAAATCGAGAGTGCCTGCCCCGATATGACGGCGGAGCGGACCGTCGAACATCCGGGTCCTACCTTATTCCCCGCCTGCCACCCGTGCTACATCCGCTTCTGCCTTACCGGGACGGCGCAGGTGTACCCAAAGCAGAGAGAGCGGCGTTACGCACAGAAACATGAGCAGCGTTGCAAAATAAGTAACAAAGGCATAGGCCAGTCCGACTACCGGAGGAACCGCAAACAGTACCCACAGAGTTTGTTTTACAAACCAATGATAGGTTCCCATCCCTCCCGGAGAGGGAATGGCAATACCGACAGACGCGATAACAGTGAGGGTAAGGGCATCTATCAGTGTTAAATGATAGACCGCCACCATATTAAACATATAAAACGGAATGTAACTCATTACGACATAGCAACACCACATCAGGACCGTTGTCAGCAGGAACATGGGCCAGTTGCGCACCCTGCGGATGCTCATCAGGCCGCGCCAGAACACCTTTGCGATGTCGGTGATTTTCTTCTCGATTGCTGCGGCCCGGCGGGCATGCCTCCCCAGCCATACCAGCCCTTTATACAGGATTCCGATGGCCAGCAAAATCCCGATCACCCAGATCGCTGTGATCCCCGCATACCTGAACGTGAAGATATGGTGGAGCCAGTTCATCATTTCATCCCCGAACAACTGCCGGATCAGCGAATGATCCGTAACCATGTAGAAAATCACGAACAGGAACAACAAAATCAGACAGGTAAGGTCAACAGCTCTTTCAACGACTACCGAGCCGATCACGGAACTGACCGGTTCGCGCTCTTTTCGTCCCACGTAAACTGCACGGGAAACCTCGCCGGCCCTCGGGATGGCATAATTCACCACATAGCCGATCATAAGGCCGCTGAAAAGGATCGATCTGTGCATAGATCGGTCTCTTCTGCCGTCAAGCAACATCTTCCAACGCTCTGCACGAAAGTAATGGGAAAGAAGGGAAACAATTATGAAGGGAGGGATCCAGCCATAGCTCATCTGCCGGATATAAACCACCAGGGACGACCATTCAACGTTTCTGAAAGCAAGCCAAAGAAACAAAGCGCCGATAACGATACTGATTGACAGTTGTATAAGGCGTTTCATTTCGTCGTTATTTTTTCCTCAGGTCGATGACATCCGCATTCGGGGGATATTGCAAATCAAATGTTTCAACTGTAGGAATGATATACTGACCGTTGTGAAATCGGGCAATGGTGATATTCCCTGTCTGATCAACCGATTTCACCCATACAGGAATCGTTTTTTGCGGATTGACCATGATGTCGACCTGCCGGAACAGGCTGAACGGATCTTTTGAGGAGAGTTTCACCCGGATATTCCCCTCCGGTGCCTTTTGCTGGGTTACAAGATATTCCCCACGGGTGCCCGACAGGAAATGGGAGGGGGCGTAATCATCTTCACTGGGGTCATAATTGGAAATAATCACCTGGTTCTTCTTCTTGCTATACACGCGCGAAACCTGCCCGTCGACCACGATATAACGTTCATTCATATGAATCTTATACGCATTCTTCCCGATCCAGATTTCACCGCTTGTGCGCACGGTATCGTGTGTGGCAGGATCAATAAATTTATTGTCGAGATGGGCCTTCAGCACTTTTCCACTCAGCAGGTTGGATTCGATGGCATCCAGGGCGGAGCTGCGGGTTTGTGCATAAACAGCCACGGCAAGCAGGCTGTTCAATCCGATTAAGAAAAAGACTATCCCGACTTTATTCATTCAAACCCCGTAACAAATCATCGAGTTCTTCCTCAGTTTCGACCAAGACATTTCGGGCCGTGCTTCCCTGGTAGGGTCCGACGATTCCGGACTGATAAAGCTGGTCAATAATTCGTCCGGCTCTGTTATATCCCAGATGAAGCTTACGCTGGAGCAGGGAAACCGATCCCTGCTGGTAAAGGACGACCACTTTTGCCGCTTCTTCGAATAATTCATCCCGTTCGGTTTTGTTTAGAGTATCACCCTGTCCGTCGGCATCCGACTCCTCTGTAACGGGCAAAAGGTATGGATCCTTATATCCGATTTGCGTCCCAATGAACTCAGTGATTCGTTCCACCTCTTCGGTAGATACAAATGCGTTTTGAATGCGCACCATAGGTCCCCCTCCCGAGAACAGCATATCTCCCCGGCCAATCAGCTGATCGGCGCCCATCGTATCCAGAATAGTGCGGGAGTCGACTTTTGAGGCCACCTGATACGCAATACGCGCCGGAAAATTGGCTTTGATCGTCCCGGTGATCACATTCACAGACGGCCGCTGGGTGGCAATGACCATATGAATCCCAACCGCGCGGGCAAGCTGGGCGATGCGCGCTATCGGTTCCTCGATCTTCTTTCCCGCGGTAATCATCAAATCTGCAAGCTCATCAATAATTACAACGATATAAGGGAGATGCCGGTGGTTCTCGTCAGGGTCAAGCTGTCCGCTTCCGAATTTCTCATTATATGAATTGATGTCGCGCACCATTGCCATCTTCAACAAATCGTACCGATCATCCATCTCCTTACAGACGCTGGTCAGCGTTTCGAGCACTTTGCCGGTATCAGTAATGATGGGATCTTCGGCATCCGGCAGGTAAGCCAGAAAATAATTTTGAATACTCCGGTACAACGACAACTCGATCTTCTTGGGGTCGATCAAAACGAATTTGAGATTTTCGGGATGACATTTGTACAGCAGGCAGGAGATGATCGTATTGATACCCACCGATTTTCCCGAACCGGTGGCCCCTGCGATCAACAGGTGGGGAAGCCGGCCCAGGTCTACCATGAAAACCTCATTTTCGATGGTTTTTCCAAAAGCCACCGGCAGATCCATATCGGTATCCACAAACTTCCGGGTATTGATCACCGATTTGATATACACCGTTTCTCTTTTATTATTAGGCACTTCGATGCCTACCGCTGATTTTCCCGGTATCGGAGCGATGATCCGGAGTCCGTGGGTGGCCATGGCCATCTTTAAATCGTTGGCATAGCTCTCGATTTTACTGATCTTCACATCCGGTGCAGGTGTCAGCTCATACAGCGTAACGGTGGGACCCACCACGGCATCGATCGACAGGATTTCGATGCCGTGCCGCCTGAGTTTGTCGAGGATGATATACTTTTTCTCGTTGATTTCTTCAAAATCGACCTCTTTTCCTTCATTTGGAGGAGAATCGAGCAGATCAATGGTGGGAAATTTGTACCGGACAACCGGACTCTCTTTTTCTTTCGATTTCTGCTGCTTTTCAAGGTCGCGCGCACCGGCCTCTTCCTCCTCAAGACCTACCCGGACGTTAAAGGCCGGATCGCCTTCATCTGTGCCGGTATCTTCGGCATCTTTTTCCAGGAGCGCCCGACGGCCGATGTGATCTGCCTGTTGTTCTTCCGAATCTCTCTGGCGGCGTTCCTGATCACGCAAGCGTGAAGCTTCCATTATCCGCTGCGGATCCGGGGCATTCCCGGCTGAAGAGGCCGGTTTCTTCACCTGTGCTTCAGGAATCTCTTCCGCCTGCCTTTCTTTTCGTGCCAAAGCAGCCGCCATTTTCCTTTCCCTGGCAGCCTCCTGCTTGAGCTGCTTCAGCCGTTTTCTCTCGGCGTGGCGCTCCATATGCCGTTCCCACCAGATCTTAAAACGGTCCAGCGTATGCTGAATATCCAGGTCGAGCGTGAACAGGATTACAATAAAAAGCAGGGCCAGCATCACGATAATGGAGCCGTAATAGCCGGTAAGCCGGCGCAGGATATGGGCCATCGCCAGACCGGACATGCCATTCCAGCTTATTGCGGTCCATCGGAACTCGTTAAACAGCCATCCGACGATTGTGGCTATAAGAAGCATCCAGACGATTCCGAGCGCGGTAAAGCCATTCAGCCGGGCCAGCGGTTTCCTCCGAAAGACAATCCAGCCGTACCCCATGATGATAAAGGCCAGGATGATGCTCGGATAGCCGAACAGCAGATAAACGAAAAAATGGGAAATATAAGCTCCCGTCACTCCCAATCCGTTATGGATGCGCAAAGAGGGACCACTGCCGGGGTTCACAACATTTCGCAGAGATAGGCTGTGAATAATCCCGTAGTCGCCGGGCACATACGTAACAATGCTTACCGCCAGCAAAAGTCCTATGGCGATGAGCAGGATGCCGAAAATATCGAGTTTCTTCCGTGTCGAAGCAGCCGAAGCAGCGGCAGCCTGTTTCTTTTTAGGGGAAGCAGATTTAGACATGAACGCCGTTTGTACTTGTCTCCATTTATAAATGCTACAATTACAATGTAATATTATATCTCTTTAACAGCCAGATATTGTATAGCACGGCATAGTTTACACTTTTTTGAAGGATTATTTAGCTGTTTATCGGACATTTATTTGATCTCCTGTTTCTTTAAGAACGCTCTTAAAAGCCGGGCGGAGGTGTTCTAAAGGAACAGGAGTTCAAAACGGCTAAAGTCGTTTTACAGGTATAAGAAATAGACCACGTTGCGCCATCCATTCGTCAGACTTCAGGCAAGACCCGGGGGGGCTGCCGAAGCGGTCCCGCTATTCATCCGGTTACCTTGCAATCGTGATCATACCTTGTGAATAGACCGGCAGCACATCCAGTATGCTTGTCTGGCTGCAGTATAGCAGATCTTCCTCTCCGTTCAGATTCTTCAGCCGCATGGCATGATCCGAGGAAAGTATCATCTGCCGGATACGGTCCCGATTGTTCGCATACAGTGAGAACGCGGCTACTGATCCGTCTGAAGCTCCCTCGGGGAGATTTCCCCCGGTCAGAGTGTAGATGATATTCCCGGCGCAAAGAGTGTCTTCCAGGGAAAGGCGGTTCTTCCAGCCCGCACAAACCAGCACTATTCCACCGGCGGCCGATTTCAGATCGTCAACCACCCTTTCCAGATTTAGGAATGATCCTATGATCAGGCGATCGGCACTTACAGACCGGTCGACTGCCTTTGTTCCGTTTGTGGTATTGAGGATGATAATCTTTCCATCAACCTTTTGCCTTTCATATTCACGCGGCGAGTTGCCAAGAGAATATCCTTCGATTCTCAGGCCGTCTCTTTCGCCGCACAGCAGGTAACTTGAGGAATCAAGGTTCCGCGCAATCTTGCCCGCGGCCTGCATGTCTGCAGCCGGTATCACGCCTGCGGCGCCGTTATTCAGCGCCGTAACAATGGTTGAGCTGGCGCGCAGCACATCGATCACGACCACCATTTTCCTACGGACATCTTCTTCCCGAAGGGCCTGGGATGTAAAAAAAACATCGATTGATACTTCCATCTGGAGAATTTTTCGGTTACCCGGTTGTCATTTCTTATCAATGAACGGCGGCCGCACCACACGTGCCGGCTGTGCCCTGCCACGGATGGAAATGTAAACGCCGGTATCCGGCTTATTATGATCCATATCCACGTATCCCAGGGCGATCCCCTTTCCTAATGTAATGGAGAGCCCCCCGCTGGTGATCTCACCGATCGATTGGCCCTTTTCATCCGTAACGGTATAATGGCTGCGGGGAATAGCACGGGGATCGTCCGTAACAAGCCCGATCAGCTTGCGTTTTAACCCGTTTTCGCGGCAGCGGAGCAGCGCTTCCTTCCCGATAAATTCACCTTTCCCCAGTTTGGTGAGCCAGCCGAGTCCTGCTTCGAGAGGATTCGTGTC
>CAZNHE010000057.1:0-6268 GCA_964572735.1 uncultured Chitinophagales bacterium
TAGTTGATAGTTGATAGTTGATAGTTGATAGTTGATAGTTGATAGTTGATAGTTGCCTAAATAAGATTGGCGTTTTTTTATGTTCAATGTTCAATGTTCAATGTTCAATGTTCAATTCTTGCAGGTGCCTAAAAACGTCAATCTATTTTAGGCACCTACAGTTGATAGTTGATAGCATAATTTCCAAGAACATGATACAAAAAAGATCAAGATTTCGCCTTAGGCTGGACCCGATCCGGATTACCGGAAATCGTCCATCTTTCTTCATAATAATTGTCCTTGGCTTCATGCTTTTGCTTGTTGCACGGATACAGGCGCAGTCCGTAAATATCCGGGTTCACGATCCTTCGATGGCGGAAGAGAATGGTACGTACTACATCTTCTGTACGGGCTGGGGGATTACCGCCTATTCTTCCAGAGATATGCGTCACTGGAAGCATTTGGCGCCGGTTTTTAATAAGGCTCCCGGCTGGACGCAGGAAATTGTTCCCGGCTTCCGCAATTTTGAATGGGCTCCGGACATTTCCTATCATCATGGTAAATACTACCTGTACTACGCGGTATCGGCCTTTGGCAAAAATACCTCCGCCATCGGCCTGGCCACAAATACAACGTTGAATCCTGATGATCCGAACTATCACTGGAAAGACCACGGATATGTGATCCGCTCCGTCCCGGGCAGAGATCTGTGGAATGCCATTGATCCTCAGTTATTTGTGGATCAATCCGGCGCCGCCTGGCTTGACTTCGGTTCATTCTGGCATGGTATTAAACTGGTTAAAATGGATTCATCTCTCACGAAGATCGCAAAGCCTCAGGAGTGGTACACGATAGCTTCCAGGGCCCGCAGCTGGAAAACTCCCGACAATAAAGCGGGCAAGGCCGCCATTGAAGCTCCCTTTATATTTCAGAAAGGGAAGTATTATTATCTGTTTGTTTCGTATGATTACTGTTGCAGAGGGGTTAACAGCAATTATAAAATTATGGTCGGACGATCAACCAGTGTAACCGGACCCTATGTCGATAAGAACGGTGTGAAAATGAGGGACGGCGGCGCAACCCTGGTCGTAAAAGGGAACAAAAAGTGGCCGGGCGTCGGTCATGAAGCTGTTTATACATTCGGGGACAAAGACTACATCATCTTTCACGGATACGATGCCTCGGATAAGGGGAAACCAAAGCTCTGGATAGAAGAATTGAAATGGGATAAATCCGGCTGGCCGATAGTATCATTGAAGGAATGACAACAGTCGGTTTTCAGCTGTCAGCAGGATATTTGCTAACAGCCGGCACCCCTCCGATAAGTCCGTTTTGTTTGATTGTTATGGAGTTATGACGTTTCATAAAAGGATATAAAGCACTTATTTATATCCGTCCCCGATAGTCGCATCTCCGATTATGAGCGCCCTTCGATGGGTCGGAGTGAGCACGAGTTAACCTGAATACAGGCATCCCGGACTCACGTTATTTATTGTGGCTAATGATCAGAAGCTGATCTTTCGAAGCAGTTCATACCCTGTCACTTAAAAAGTGACAGGTCTACCGCTTGTGCCATCATCCGGTAACCTTCCTCGTTCGGGTGGAGATGATCACCGAAATCACCTTTGGGTATGAGATGTTCCGGATTTGCAGGGTCACTCATGGCAGCGGCGAAATCAATGACGGCATCGAAGCGGCCGCTGTTCCGGATCCATTCATTGACCTTCTTCCAGGCCGCTCTGTGAGCCGGTGTGTCATAAAAAGAGCCGCCAAAAGGCGTCATTGTTGCCCCATAAACTTTGATACCATGGGCATGGGCGACCGTGATCATCCATTTATACGAGTCGATCAGGCGGTCGGCTACGATAGCGGCAGCCTTGTCGCCCCGCGACCCGCCGATATCATTGATTCCCTCCAGGATGATGAGCCATCGTACGTTAGGCTGGTTAATCACGTCACGATTGAACCGGTTCAGGGCAGTGGGGCCAAGGCAGCCATGCAGGATGCAATTTCCGCCGATTCCTTCATTCAGAACAGCCACTTCTTTGGTTCCTGCGTTTGCCTGAAGGCGACGAGCCAGGTCATCCGTCCATCGGTCTTGTTTGTTCGTACCGGAGCCGTGTCCATCCGTAATGGAGTTGCCCAGCACAACAACGCTGGCAGCAGAGGCAGGTGCCACGACATCAATACCCTCGATGGTATACCAGTGATCTGTTGTGGCGCCGCCGGAAAGGTCCTCTGCGGAAACTTTGTTGCCTTTTACCAGGTAAGAAGTGGTTCGGGATCCCGGATGTCCTGTCAGGTTCGGTGAGACATCCCCATAGTGAATCGTGATTGCTGCATTGCTTAACGGCTTCAGAGCGAAGCGGAAAGGATCCGATGTGACCTCCGCACGCGGGGGAATGGTCACCGTCGGCTTTCCATCGAAGCTCAGTGCCTTATCGGTGCCGGGATCAATGGCACCACTGTCGGTCGGGATCGCAATATGGACGGCATTCAGGGTGAGCGGGGTGGTACCGAATTTATTGGAGAGCCGGACCCGCAAGGTATCTCCGCCAAGCGAAACATGGACGATCTGCCGTAGCGTGTTATGACTCAGGCCCGGTTTCGGCGGCATATTGCGCGGTTCAACAAGCTGTTGCGAGGTGCCCCAGGTTCCAACCCATTCTCCCGTGCGGGGCGAAGTGCCTGCAGCCGTTTTGGTGTTGTCACAAGACCAAAAAGTAAGAGTGATGAATAATCCAATCAGAACGGGCACGACAGCGAACGAACGGCGGAGGGATACGGAAAGCATGTAATGACGTATAAGATATTTATATAACATGATAAGGGGTCCTCTTTTTTGTTTATCAGGAATCATGTATTTGCTATAGACAATCAAATGAAACTATAATGGTACCGGCCAACATTTGTATGCGGGATAATGAGATCTATAGAACGATCGTCAATCTAATTAAACCTTCTGTTACAGACAAGAAGTGCAATCATTCCTTCCCGCAGAGAATCTATGAGATCAGTTACCGGGTCTGTCTTTCGCAGTTGATTTGTGCAGAGTGTAAAAATTACATGAGTTATTATGAATCAGGAAGGCAAGGCGAGGCAAGTTATCCGGATTTCATATCTCTGATTCTAAAGGGACTTTAAATCATTTAAGATCAATCATGGAAGAAGCCAGTTAAACTTGCCAGGCGGAATATCATCTGCACGAATCTTTACAGAATCGATTTATTTTTGGCAAGGGTAAAAAGTATTGCTTTTGGTAAAAAAACTTATTTACTTCGAATAAGCGTAAATGATACACATGTTGTGTCAGGCCTGAACTCATTTGCAGAGTAGATACATCAACCACAGAATCGTGATTGTAATCGCTATGGATTCGAGTTATATTTGTAGTATAATAAACGGTATGCCGGTAGTTATAGGGATGCCTTTATAAATAATAAATAGCTCAACGGGAAAAAGAGTATATGAGAAAAAAAAGTTACTGTTTCTCATTTCTGTACTTATGGCGGGGCTGTTGGCCTTAAATTCCACTCAATTTCCCCGACAACAAAAAAGCGCTTCTAAATTAAACGGGTAGTCGAGTATTTCGAGGTTGGCAATGTGGAAGAACTTGAAAAAGGATGATATGCCTCTGTTTTTACAGGATGAACCCCGGAGGTTTTACCAAGCTGAAATCCAGTACCAATCAATACGCACGGAAGAATCAGCTCAATCTTTAGAGGACGATGTCACCCGGCAGAACAAGCATGGGCGAAGTCTACAACCTGATGTCTGGAGAGCTTTTGTAGACGGTGACGAGACCTGTTTTAAAGATCTTTTCAGAAAATATCACGGAGAGATGTACGGATATGGCTTTAAATTGTGCAATCAGCCGGAAATGGTTAAAGACTGCATTCAGGAACTATTTAAAACAATTTGGGAAAAGCGGAATGAATTGAGCCGCATCAAATCCCCAAATGTATATCTGTTTGTTTCTCTGCGCCGGATGATTCTGAAAAATCTGAAGAAACAAAAGAGGTTCCAGAAAGATCTGCAGGAGGTTGATGAGAGCGACTTTCTGAGTTTCGGGATCGAAGAAGTCATCATAACCGACGAAACAAAGCGCCAGCAGTCAGAGATATTGCTGAAGGCATTGAATCAGTTATCCGCCCGTCAGAAAGAAGTAGTCTGGCTCTTTTTTTATAACGGGATGAGTTATGGAGAGATCGAAAAAATATTATCCATCAACCGCCAGTCGGTTTGCAACCTAATGTACCGGAGTATGGAAACGCTTCGGAAATTGTTGAAAAACAGAGAGATTATGAATTGCCTCTAAACTTGTTGATTACGTTTCTCTTTTGTCTTCTTTATTATTCCTGCAAAATCAGCCAGAGAGGTTCATGGCGCAGCAGCCATTCTGAGCGCCGGTTAGCCGGAACTCAAAACGGAGGCTGGTTGCTATGTCAATTATCAAGAGTCCATTCTATCATCACCCGTTAGCGGTCAGGCGAACTCAGTCGCGTTATTAATCTATATTTTGGCCCTATGTTGAATACTATATGAGGGTTTTCACAGGGTTTTCACAGGGTTTTGAGAGGGTTTTGAGAGGGTTTTCACAAGATAAGCAGGATAAAATACAGGCTATACCGTAAGCGGTTTTTCAGGCGGCATATCTGAGCCCCATGTGCAGCAAGTTAAGGGTATTGTAAGATTGTATCCGCCCCGATGGATCGGGGCGAATCTCTGCTCTGCAGTATTCGATTTCAGAACAAGGATCAACGATTTACGATGTAAGAAGATGGAAGATTTCTCCGGACTCCACACTTCACCTACGGTAAACATCAACTTATCTGATATTGGCTCTGCGTTGGCTCTGGAACTCTCTTCCGTCCCCCTGGAGGGGACTACAGGGGTATTCGACAAGCGTGTAAAATTAGACACCTTTGGTAAAATGGGAGAGTATCCTCTCCCACATACCCACTCCGGATGGGCGCTGATACTTCCGTTCTGATACTTGGGATGTAGAGTTCTGTGTCCCGAAAATCGGGGGCAATAACCTCCGCCCCAATACATCGGAGAGGATTACACGATATTCCACATTTGACCTGATGATGGGTTCGGAAAAAAACCAACCTCTCGTCCTGTCAGGAACTTCATATGGGTAGAATATGAATGATTCCCTGTCATCCCGTGCCTTTAGGTACGGGATATGATGTAGTAAATGATTCAACAGAGATGAGCGCTGCACGTTCAAACCGGTTCTTTACCATATACCGTACCTGATGGCACGGCATTGGGAGGGGGCGTTTGGGTTTTCTACCCACATTTTATCCCTACGGGATGGTACCGGACTGTGGATGAATTGGAGGATAGTATCATATCAATCATTCCCTGTCGTATATGTTTCTTTGCGCTGCATCGGAGACCCCGAATATCGGGGCGAAAAATCAAAACCGTCAATTTATCGTTGACATGATATTACTGGTATTTCTACTTTTATTGGCTTTTCGGAGCAGACTCGATTATTCTGTCATCACCCTTCAGCGGCCAGACGAATTCAATCACGTCAGCGAACTGTATTTTCCCTTTCCCATATCCCCCGTTTTCAAATAATCCGCCCTTCGGTACAAAAAATTTTTAAAAAGATTGAGTATGACAGGAGGATACCCGGCTCTCCTATGTCAGACATTGCAATTCCGAACTAAATGATTAACTCAACATAGAGTGGAGAATAGGATTTATACCGTAAGTGAACTGGTACATAACCCGTCCTTCTGCCGGATGGTACAAGGGACAGCCAACCCGGGAGAAGTTGGCTATTGGTCCCGATGGATGGAAGCCAGCGATCAAAACAGGGAGAAAGCAAAGAAAGCTATTGCTCAGATAACCGGGTTTGAATTGGCTGACTTATCCGAAGTCTCGGAATTGGATTTCGAGAAGGAATGGTCACGATTGCACCGGGTTACAATAGGCAAATCGAGTCTGAGTCAGCAGTCTTTTTACACGGCGAGAGGAACATTTCGTTGGGTCTATCGTGTGGCTGCCATCTTCTTACTTGGTAGTATGATTGGTTTGGGGATCTGGTTGTATTCACAAAATGCTCGGCCCGATGTCCCCTCAGGACAGGTCGCCAGTCATGAAACCATTATCACTCCGGATGGTCAACAGAAAACCCTGGCGTTTTCAAACGGGGCGAAAATCGTTATGAACAGCAATACTACCCTGACATACAGCATTGGGCAGGGCCGTGATCGAACCATCCGGGTAAACCTGACGAAAGGTGGGGCTTTTTTCTCTGATCATAACG
>CAZNHE010000057.1:6368-18363 GCA_964572735.1 uncultured Chitinophagales bacterium
GGAATCAAAGTGGTGATTGCAGACCCGGATCTGGCCGATGTGACCATGGACGGAGCGGTTTATTTCAGGTCACTGGAGGATCTGGTACAATCGGCATCGGCAGCTACCCAGGTACCTGTTTACCTGTCGGAAGACCGGGATACCGTCTACATTGGCAATCCTGATAATTCAAAGAATAGAATCAAACAATGAAAAAGGGACACAATCCAATCATGAAATATCTCAACCTCAGTGGTCTGAAGATCGCCCTTCTCACTCTCTGCATTTGCGTGTTTGGGGATATTGGAGAGGCACAGATTTTGGGGGATAATTATAATTTCAACTTCTCACATCCTCAGCTTGTCATATCCAATAAGCTGCGAATTGAAAAAGGCACGAAGCTGAAACGGGCCCTGGAGTTGCTGAAGCAGCAATTTGGTGTGGTGTTTCTTTACCGGACGGATGTGATACAGAATCGAAAGGTGACCAGCAGTAAGCTACTGTCTGACAATGTTGAAGAAGCTTTAAAAGAATTATTCAAAGGGCAGGGATTGGCATTCAAGCGTATAAATCCCAAAACGTATGCTATATATATCAAGCCGACGGAGGAACATGTTCAGCCGGAGGAGCCTGCTCTCATACGACAATATGAGGTAAAGGGTACGGTTACCGACGCCTCAACAGGGGATCCATTGCCGGGAGCGAATGTGGTGCTGAAAGGAACCTCGACCGGAACAGCAACGGATGCAAAGGGGGATTATGTGTTGGATGTCTCTTCTGCCAGCGATACGCTTGTATTTTCATATATAGGGTATGAAAGCAAGATCATCCCGATTAATGGCCGGCATACGATAAATGTAGGCCTGACAGCACAAACCATAAGCGGCAAGCAATTAGTTGTTGTCGGCTATGGTACGCAAAAAAAATCGAGTGTTGTTGCTTCTATCACATCGGTTTCGAGTCAGGAATTGGAGAAAACGGGAGGAAGTGTGCCTGATATAGGTATGGCTTTAACCGGTAAGCTGCCGGGGGTAATTACTATAACCAGTACCGGTTTGCCCGGCGATGAACAACCGCAGATCTATATTCGTGGACAGAGTACCTGGCACAATGCACAACCACTTATTTTGGTGGATGGCGTTGAGCGTCCTTTAAATAGTGTTGATATGAGTGCAGTGGCGTCTGTAACTGTTTTAAAGGATGCTTCAGCTACTGCCGTTTATGGGGTGCGAGGCGCAAACGGGGTGATTCTCATTACTACTAAAACCGGAACAGAGGGAAAGGCACAGATCAGCGGAAGTGTGAATAGCACCATCAAAACCACCGCTAAATTGCCGAGTGTGGAAGGTGCTTATGCGACTCTTGAGTTACGTGACAGGGCCATCGCATATGAATTGAACGCGGATCCTTCAAGCTGGGGCGCTTATTTGAATCAGGGATTTATTAATCATTACCGTAAGCCGCAGTCTCCGGCAGATCGGATACGCTATGCCAATGTGGATTGGGATAATGCTTTATTCAGGAATTATACCTCAGCGTATGAGGCCAACCTGAATGTCAGGGGCGGCACCAGACTGGTGAAGTATTTTGCCAGTGCCAATTATCGTCGTGAGGGTGATCTTATTAAACAATTTAATAATAGTAGAGGATATACACCGGGATTCAACTTTCAGCGTTTGAATGCCCGTACTAATTTAAGTTTTCAAATAACCCCTTCTACTACAGTAAAAGCGAAACTCTTCGGCTCCTATGGTGTAAAAAAGAGACCGTGGGGGTTTTCAGGCGGTGACTATCCTTATTGGTCAGCGGCTTATAGTACTCCGCCGACACAGTATTTGCCGCAATACCCGGATGGTACTTTTGGTTTTTATGGTGCTGGAAATGGTGGTATTAATTCAGTAGAAACACTGGCTTTAAGCGGGATTGAATGGATAACAACTACCCAGTTCACCACCAATTTCGAGCTGGATCAGAATCTGGATATGTTGGTGAAAGGATTAAGCCTTACCGGTAAGCTTGCTGTTGATAATACCTTTGTTGAAGGTGACAGGGGTATTAATGACTTATATAATGGCGCTCAAGAGAAATATATCGATCCTTTTACCGGTGCGGTCACTTTGAGTCCTGTTTATGAAACGACCACGCTTTTTGATTTTCAGCAGGACAGATTATGGGCCACCCAGGGAGGATCAGTCCGGGATGGATCGACATACCGTAAACTTTACTATCTGTTGCAGCTTAATTATGATTTTACGCTGGGAGAGAAAAACCATTTTACCGAGATGGGACTTTTCAATCGTACGCAAGATGCTACAGGAAGCATAATTCCGCATCGCAGAGAGAATATGGTGTTTCGGACAACTTATAATTATGATGACAGATATATAATCGAATACAATGGTTCATACAATGGTTCGGAAAAATTTGCTCCGAAATATCGTTTTGGATTCTTTTCTTCCGGCGGGCTCGCCTGGAATGTTTCCAATGAGAAATTTATGAAGTCCGTTTCTTTTATAAATAACCTTAAACTCAGAGGTTCTTATGGGACAATCGGAGATGATAACGCGGCCGGGCGTTGGCTTTATTTGACGAAATGGGCCTATGGAGGCTATGGAGATGGAGGTGAAAATAGCTCAGTGCTGCAGACGAGAGGCTGGCATCCTCCGCACAGCCCGTATACCTGGTACAGGGTTGCTACCGTGGGCAATCCGGATGTGCACTGGGCAACGGTAACAAAAACCGATATAGGTCTTGATATTGGCTTGTTTGATGGCCAGATATCCGGTTCTGTGGATTACTTCAAGGCTGACCGTGATGGTATTCTCATCGCAGGTGACGACAGAGCCATTCCTTCTTATTTTGGCCAGACGGCCCCGCCGGCAAATTTAGGAAAGGTGAAAAACCAGGGTTATGAGTTGTCGCTTAGTCTGGATCACAGATTTGGCGGATTACGTTTATGGTCTAAGATAAATGCTACTCATGCAAAGAATGAAGTTATCCAGCGTGATGATCCGGCTTTGTTGCCGGAATATCAAAAGCAGGCAGGCAAAGCGATTGGACAGGCCCGTACCGCTGTAGATAAAGGCTTTTATAATACATGGGACGAACTTTATGCGACTACAAAGTTCAGTACGAATGATAACGCAAAGTTACCTGGTGGCCAATACATCATTGATTATAATGGGGATGGTATAATTGATGATAATGATGTAATTCCGTATGGCTATTCCGGGACGCCGCAAAATACGTATAGCACAACGGTAGGTTTCAATTGGAAAGGTTTTAGCGGATACGTGCAGTTCTATGGCGTCAATAATGTAACCCGGTGGATCAGCCTTTCCAGTCTGGGTGGCATGAATTTGGCATATGATGTACCGGGAGGGTACTGGAGTATGGACAATCAGGGTGCGCAGCTCCAGATGCCGCGCTGGAAATCTCAGGTCAGCGGATATAGTAATGGCGCCAGTTATATGTACGACGCTTCCTATCTGCGCCTGAAGAATGCACAAATCGCTTATACCTTTGGCCCGGGTTCGGCTTTGGCAAGAAGCCTGGGCATTAGAAGCTTTGAGGTTTATATCAACGGAAATAATCTGCTGGTGTGGACCGACATGCCAACGGATCGGGAATCGAATTTTGCAGGCGGAGCCGTGGCCGGCCAGGGGGCATATCCAACGATAAAGCGCTATAACGTCGGTGTTAATATTAATTTTTAATAGAGTTCTTATGAATACGAAGAAATATATTTTTTGGGGATTCTGTATTCTTTTTAGTGTTGTAACTCTGGCATCTTGTGAGACTTACCTCGATAAAACACCTGAATCCAAGATCTCTCCAGACCAGGCATTTAAAAATTGGGCCAACTTTCAGGGTTTCGTTGAGGAGCTTTACGGCTGCATTCCGACTTTTACCAATGCGTATTGGACGAATAGCTGGAACTGGGGTGACGATGAAGTTTCAAGTGCGGATATGACTTATCATATAGTTACTTCTTTTGATAATGGCGATTTCTGGGCATGGCAATCGGAGCATAATGGCTGGAACACATCCTGGATGGATAAAGCATCTGACCAGCCTGGCGGTGACCGGATGCACAGAGATCTCTGGGGCCTGGGGTGGTATGCCATACGTAAAGCAGATGTAGGGCTTGCAAACATGGATAAGTTTCAGGGCACCCAGGAAGAGAAGAATTTGCTTAAAGGACAAATGCTGTTTTTCAGGGGATGGTTTTACTTTCAGTTTATGCAGTACTTCGGGGGGATGCCCTATCTGACCAAGCCGCTTCCTGTTGGTTCGCAATTCAAGCAGAAGCGGCTGAGTTACCAGGCCACGGCAGATAGTGCAGCCAAAGATCTTCAGGAGGCTGCGGATTTATTACCTATCAACTGGGATAATACGGCGCCGGGAAAGCTCACAGCCGGGCATAACAGGCTGCGTATTAACAAGATTATGGCACTGGGCTACCTGGGCAAGGATTTGCTTTGGGCTGCAAGTCCTCTGATGAATGGCGGATCCAACTCGAGCGTTGCCAGCTACAATAAGGAATATGCCCAAAAAGCGGCTAAAGTTTTCGGCCAATTGTTGAGTCTCGTGGAATCGGGACAGACACAGTATAAGCTGGTTCCCTTCTCTGAGTGGCACTCACTTTTTTATACAGAAGGTCAGAATTGGGAGCTTCCGGGAAGCACCGGAGCCATTTTCATCAGCCAGTATCAAAAGGGTGACAATTCAAACTTTGGAACAACCCAGCAGTATATGCCGACTATAATAGGGGATGCCAGTAATTTTTTCCCTACGGCTAATTATGTGGATTATTACGGCATGGCGAATGGCCTGCCTATCACAGATCCGAATTCCGGATATGATCCTCAGCATCCCTGGAAGAACAGAGATCCCCGTTTTTATCAAACCTTCATATTTGATGGTGAACAGGTCGTACAGGGAACCATGCCCGCCGACCAGGAACAAAATCGTCATGCAAATCTGTACACCGGAGGGAGCTACAGGTATAATAATGGTGAAAACGTTGGAGGAAGCAACACCGGTTACGTCCTCAGGAAATTTATACCTTTGACGGCCAATAAGTATGATAATGCTTTTTCTTTTGGTAACAATCTGCATACGGTTGTTCCCTGGATGCGATTGGGAGGGATTTATATCATGTACGCGGAAGCCGCCGCCGCCGGGTACGGATCTCCTACAGGAAAGGCTCCGGATTACAGTAAGACTGCCGTAGAGGCCCTGAATGTGATACGCGACAGGGCAGGTGTCGGTCATGTTGCCCCTCAATATTTAGACA
The DNA here is from genome assembly GCA_964572735.1 of uncultured Chitinophagales bacterium. GTDB lineage: Bacteria > Bacteroidota > Rhodothermia > Balneolales > DATFMH01 > DATFNI01. The sequence goes on from CAZNHE010000057.1 coordinate 11,647, forward strand.
ATGTAGATGACTTTATGGGGGTGGTAAGACGTGCATGGGCCCAGGAGCTGGGATATGAGAAACATCGTTTTACCAATCTGCGTCGCTGGCTGCTATTGACCAATCCTAAATATTTGACCAAAACGAAAGTCGAGTTCGACCGTGCCCCGGGGTTCGATCCTGACCATCCCAGGCAAAATAAGGTGCTTAACTTTCATGAAGTGCCTCTTAAGGTACGGCACTATACCCAAAGGGACTATTGGTTACCGCTGAAGAGGTCGGATGTGACAATCAGTAAGTTTTTCAAACAAAACCCTGGTTGGTAATACAACAGTAATACAATAAAGCTCAAAAAAATATTGGTTAAAAGCATAGAAATGATGAAATATCTACAATTCAAAATTGTACTATGTGCTGTGGTTTTCCTTTTTCCGGGGGTATTGATCGCGCAGACTGGCAACACAAACGGGACCATTCAATCGGTGAAAGATTCCGTTGCGAACAATAAGAAGGATCCTGTAACAGCTACAGATTCTTCCGGCACATTGGTGCAAACAGCCTTTCGCAAGGTGCGCAAGGAAGATCTTCTTGGGGGTACCTCTTTCATTAACGTGCCGCAGATCATGAAGAAAAACTACTTTACCTATAGTTTGGAGGGGATGCAGGCATATGTAGGAGGCTTTAACGGTCATATTTGGGGGATGGGTGATTATTTGGTGTTGGTGGATGGAATCCCGCGTGATGCGAGCAGTGTCCTGCCCTCTTCAATACAGCAGATAACCTTTCTCAAAGGCATTTCTGCTGTTGTCCTTTATGGCAGTCGTGCTGCTAATGGGGTTGTTTACATCAGCACCAAAAGAGGAGGCGATCATCCTCTGCAAATTAGCGGACGTGTAGATGGCGGATTAAATGTTCCCATAACATATCCCAAATATCTGGGTTCCGCGGAGTATATGACGCTTTATAACGAAGCACGCCAGAATGACGGGTTGTCGCAGCGGTATGATCCGGAAACCATTTATCGCTTTGCTTCCGGCAAGCAGCCATACCGGTACCCGAACGTAAACTATTATTCACCGGAATACCTGAAAAAGTTTGATAATCGATACGATGGAAATGTAGAGATTTCGGGAGGTAATTCATTTGCCCGTTTTTATACCAACATCAATTTTTCTTCGTCAGGTTCTTTATTAAACTTTGGCGAAGGGAAGAATAACCGAAGCCATCAGTTCAATATCCGGGGGAATGTTGATTTAGATATAAGCGACAATATCTCTGCTACGATAGGTACTGCTGTTATATATGATGGTCAGCAGGGGGTAAATGCAGACTATTGGGGTGCGGCCGCCACACTGCGTCCAAACCAATATACACCTCTTATTCCTGTTAAGATGTTCACAACAGGCAATGCAGCTTTAGAGGGAATAGTAAAGCAAAGTAATCATGTTATAGATGACAAGTATCTCCTGGGAGGTACTCAGTTGTATCCGACAAATCCCATTGCCGGCGTTTATGCCGGCGGAACAAGTAAATTCGTCGGTCGCCAGTACCAGTTTAATACAGGCGTTAATATAGATCTTAAAGGCTTGCTGGAGGGCTTAACGTTCCATTCCATGATTGGCGTGGATTATCGGTCTTCTTATAATCAGGGATATAATGATCAGTATGCTGTATATGAACCTGTCTGGACCAGCTATAACGGAAGTGATCAGATAGCCGGCCTGACCAAGTATGGGGATGATTCAAAGACCGGGATCCAGAACGTTACCAGCAGTATCTTTCAGCAAACGCTTGCTTTCTCGGGCCGGTTTAATTACAACCATACCATAAATGATGACCAGTACATTTCGGCTATGCTGATCGCGAACGGATTCCAGATAACCAATTCCGGAGTTTATCACCGAACGGCCGAGGCAAATCTTGGACTCCAGCTGGGATATAACTACCGGCACAAGTATTACGTGAATTTCAGCGCCGCCGTACCCCATTCAGCCAAATTACCAAAAGGTAACCGCAATGCTTTTTCACCCACTGTTTCACTGGGTTGGAGGATCAGTGATGAGAACTTTATGTCCGGCAGCAAGGCAATAGATAATCTAAAGCTAACCGTTTCCGCCGGCATCGTGAATACGGATCTGGGTATTCCGGGTTATTATTTATACAGTAGATACTATTCGCAAGCTGATGGTGCATATTTTAGCTGGAGAGATGGATTGCTCAGGCGCGGTACAGAATCTCGCCATGGACAAAATTTGAACCTCACCTATGTGAAACGCAAAGAGATAAACGCGGGAATAGAAGCCTCTTTCTTTGATAACCTGTTAACATTGAATGGAACAGTCTTTCTCAATAGAATGGATGGTGGAGTTGTTCAGCCTGCTGCATTGTACCCAAATTATTTTATGACCTACTTTCCTCCTAACAATTCATTTCTTCCGTACATTAATTATAACGTTGATCAACGCAAGGGGGTTACTTTCAATGTAAATGCCAACAAGGAAATTGGAAGTATACAATGGTCTCTGGGTGTGGCCGGAATGTATTTTGACAGCAAGGCGATCAGACGTGCTGAAGTGAATGAGTTCGATTATCAGAATAGAGCAGGTACCCCTCTCGATGGTCTTTGGGGACTGGAAAGCCAGGGCTTTTTCATGAGCCAGCAGGATATAGATAGCCACGTTCCGCAAGCTTTCGGTACGGTTAAACCCGGTGATCTTAAATACAAAGACCAGAATGGCGATGGCCTTATTAATGCGCAGGACCAGGTTTATCTTGGAAAGGCAGGCTACTGGGGAGCTCCGTTAACCTTTGGGGTTCACCTGTCCGCCAGATGGAAAAACTGGACATTATTTGCCCTGGGTACCGGTCAAAAGGGAGCTTATGCCATGAAAAACAGCTCTTACTATTGGATAAGTGGTAACGACAAATATTCCGTGGTAGTTCGTAACCGCTGGACTGAACAAACCAAAAACACGGCGACGTATCCACGGCTTACCACCCAGAGCGGCAGTAATGATTTTCGCAATTCAAGTTTCTGGATGTACAGTACCGACCGTTTCGATCTTCGCAAAGTTCAGATAACGTATAATATTCCCCAAAATATACTGAGGAACTTGTCTATAAGGGGAATGCAGGTATATGTCAGCGGATTTAATTTGCTGACCATTTCTCCCAACCGCGATATCATGGAGCTGAATATTGGAGGACCGCCTCAAACCCGGTTTTATAATGTGGGGATCAAAGCGAGCTTTTAATTGAGAATTAACTATGAAACAGATTATGTATAAAAAGATAGTAACGTGTTTATGTATCTTATCCGTGGCACTTCTTTTTAGCGGTTGTGGTGATGTTTTTAGTCCCGCTAATGAGAATATCCTTGGGACCAAGTTTATGTACGGAGATGCATCTTATGCCGAGGGTTTTTTGGCCGATGCGTACAACCTTCTCCCTAATGGTTCATGGACGTTCAGTGATGTGGCAACCGACAATGCCGTAAGTAATGATAATACCAATTCTTACCGACACATGGCTATCGGTCAGTGGACAGCAAGTAATTATCCATTGAGTGAATGGAGACCTGGCAAAGATGCCATTCAATATTTGAATATTTTTCTTGCCAATGCAGATTCAGTGACATGGGCGAACGATAAAGCTATTAATAAGTTATTTAATCAGCGCATGAAAGGGGAGGCGTATGGCTTAAGGGGGCTCTTTATGTATTATTTATTGCGTGCCCATGCAGGCTGGACCGGAAGCAATGAATCCGGAAAATTGCTGGGGGTACCTATTATTCTGAAACCCCAGACGGCCCAGACACCGCTTTCGGACTTCAATAAGCCTCGTGCGACATTTGAAGCATGTATGCAGCAGATCTATAGTGATCTGGATAAGGCAATAAAGCTTCTGCCTCTTGATTATGGGGACTTGAGCGATGTTTCGCAAGTGCCGAGTGCTTATGGGGATGTCGGCCTGACCGGATACAACCGCGTGTTTGGGAATAGCGGTAAACAACGTATGAGCGGCCGTATCGCTATGGCCATAAAAGCCAAAGCCGCTCTGTTAGCTGCAAGCCCCGCCTATCAGTCTCCTGACAATACCACCACGTGGGCTGATGCAGCCAAGTATACGGGAGAAGTTTTGAAGCTCAATGGGGGGGTGAGCGGTCTGGCGCCCGACGGTGCGACCTGGTATGCCAATTCATCGGTAATCAGTAGTCTGGCTTCAGGGGCAAATCCTCCAGAGATACTTTGGAGGACTAATGTTGGTTCAAGTACCAGTTTGGAAAGTCAAAATTTTCCTCCCACTCTTTTTGGCAATGGCCGTGTAGATCCCACGCAGAATCTGGTGAATGCGTTTCCGATGCAAAACGGATATCCGATTACAGATCCTAATAGTGGTTATGATCCGTCACATCCGTATGAAAATCGGGATCCGCTGTTGTTAAAATACATCGTGGTGAATGGCAGTACGGAAGGAGTAAATAGTTCTACGATTATTACAGCGGCAGACGGGAATACGAATGATGCACTTAACAAGGTCGCAACATCTACACGAACGGGGTATTATATGCGTAAACTACTCCGCCAGGATGTTAATCTTAATCCCCAAACTACCAATGCTCAGTTACACTATAAGCCCCGTATTCGGTATACAGTATTATACCTCAATTATGCAGAGGCTGCTAATGAGGCATGGGGACCATTGGGAACAGGATCCTTTGGCTTTTCAGCTTATGACGTGATAGCGGCCATCAGGAAACGGGAAGGCATTACCCAACCCGATGCATACCTGGAGTCCATAAAATCTGACAAGGTTGCCATGCGTAAGCTTATTCAGAATGTGCGTCGTATAGAATTGTGTTTTGAAGATCATCGTTTTTGGGATTTGCGCCGGTGGAATGAAGGTATGAATGAACCTGCTATGGGGGATATGATTGAAAACGGAAATCACAAACTCATAACTGTAGAGAAGAGGGTCTATAATAAATATATGCGCTTTGGCCCGATTCCACGTGACGCAGTTTTAAAATATAGCGCTTTAAAACAGAATTACGGATGGTAATGAATAAAGATATCACCCATTAATCTTTCAATAAAAGAGAATTGAAACAGATGAAAAAAAAGACTCTATTTACGTTTTTAATTCTGTTGATTGCCTTGGCTGCATGTCACAATCAAAGTTGGGACTTTCCGGATTATAAATACCAGTCGGTTTATTTTTCCTATCAATATCCTGTGAGGACCATTGTCCTGGGCAAGAGTCAATTTGACAACACCCTCGATAATAATCATGAATTTAAAATTATGGCTACCACAGCCGGTGTTTATAACAACGATCATGATGTTACCGTTGATTTTAAGGTTGACAGTTCGCTGGTTAAGGGTTTATTGTTCAATGCCGGCGGGGATGAGATTAAGACTATGCCGCCCGATTATTATAGCCTGGCAGCCGATAAGATAGTTATTCCGAAAGGACAGCTGGTAGGGGGCGTTTTGGTGCATCTCACAGATAAATTTTTCGCTGATCCCAACGCTCTGAAGGAAACGTATGTAATACCGGTAGAAATAACTCATGTTGTTAATGCGGATACGGTCTTGTCGGGAGAACCGAAACTTACCGTCAGTAATCCCAGAAGAGGAATTGGATCAGACTGGAGTATAACTCCCAAAGATTTTACCTTTTACGCTGTAAAATATATAAACCCGTTGGATGGGTTTTATCTGCGTAGGGGGAAAGATATTATTACAGGAACGGTAGATACGACTATCGTCAGGCATAAAGAATATGTCGTGGATGATCAGGTCGCCGAGTTAAATACCCTTTCTTTATCTGAAGTAGGATTTCCTCTTGTTTTTAAGGATAATAACGGACAAAACACCACTGTTACCCTCGTACTCAAATTTGATGATCAGGGTAAGATCACAATTTCTGATAACTCAAATGATTACACGGCTACAGGCAGTGGTAAATTCGTGAAAGACGGGGCAAAGGATAGTTGGGGCGGAAAAGATCGTAATCTTATTACCCTTAACTATAAAATTGATTGGAGTCTGTTGCAAATGCACGTTGAGACTACCGACACATTGGTATTACGGAACCGGGGAGTTGCCATGGAAACCTTTTCGCCGGTACTCAAGTAACTTTTTCCAGGCTAATTCTACATTGAATGAATTATGAAATATTTTTATAAAATAGGATTTTACTTAGCGGTTATTATAACGGCAGCTTCCTGTACTAAAAATGATAGCATGGTTTCATTTCACATGAAGGAACCACTAAGCATTGCCGTACAGGATTCGATAGATGCATACGCTCCTCTAAAGGCTTACGTAGATACTTTACAGGATTCGAATCCCATTTTTAGATTAGGCGCCGGCGTTTCGTTATCTGATTATATCCAACAGGGCACGATGTACGGGCTCGTAAATAGTAATTTTGATCAGATGACGCTGGGATATGCAATGAAGAATGGTGCTGTAATGCAGGCTGATGGAAGCCTTGATCTTAGTAATGTGCAAAATTTGTTGAGTATGGCTAAAGAAGCCGGTATCCGGGTCTATGGTCATACTCTTGTCTGGCAGGAAAATCAAAATGGGGCTTATTTAAATAGCTTAATCGCTCCATTAACAGTCAAGATTCCACCGTTTCCCAATTCATTAGATCTTTCAGGACTTAAAGACGCTTCTCTGAATGGCTGGATGACTCCCCATCAGGGTGCGGGAATTTCCGTAGCCGCCG
>CAZNHE010000058.1:0-18320 GCA_964572735.1 uncultured Chitinophagales bacterium
CCTGCTGCGGATCGGGGTGCTGCTCGACGGAAGGATACAACATTATGAACGAAGACTATTCCGGCCTGAAAGGATATCATGCCGATGCCGACCTGGGATTGGGTTGCGGGCTTCCGACTGAGTTTGCACATATCAGGGAAGGGGATACGGTGGTTGATCTGGGGAGCGGCGCGGGCAACGACTGCTTCATCGCCCGCTCTCTTGTTGGCGATAAGGGAAAGGTGATCGGAATTGATTTTACCCCTGCGATGATTGAAAAGGCCCGTGTTAATGCTGAAAAACTGGGTTTTAACAACGTGGAATTCCGCCGGGGTGATATTGAAGAGATGCCGGTCACAACCGATACCGTGGATGTGGTTGTGAGCAATTGTGTGTTGAACCTGGTGCCCGATAAAGACGGCGTATTCAGGGAGATCTTCCGCATTCTGAAACCCGGCGGCCATTTCAGCATCTCGGATATTGTGCTGGAAGGAACGCTGCCACCTTCTCTGCAACAGGAAGCCGAAATGATTGCCGGATGTGTAGCCGGAGCCATACAAAAGAAGGAATATCTGCAGCTGATTGAGAATAACGGCTTCGTCAATCTTACGATTCAGAAAGAAAAGTCCATTACTATTCCGGATGATATTTTGTCCGCTTATCTCTCGGAAAAACAGATCAACCGATTCAGAAATAGCCGGACGGGCATTTACAGTATTACCGTTTACGCCGAGAAGCCGGTTGTTCCGGAGTAATTGCTGCAATTGATCATCATTGAAGATGATGCCGGGTGCCTTTATGGGCTAAAGCCCGATTTGAGAGTAGCTTTTGTAGTCCGTCTGCTAAAGCAGACGGCAAAGTGCGGCAAAGTGTGCCGGAACAAATGAGAGATGCGCTGTAGAAGGCGGCACCATATGTCCAAAGAAGTGAGATTGGAAAAGAATAAAGCGGAAGAAAGGAAAGGCGGATAGCCACGGGAGTACGGATTATTATTTTCTCCGTGCATTTTCGTGTTTCCGGGGCAAACTCTATTTTAAGGTCGCATAGAGAACAGGATACTAATATGATGAAAACAAAGATATTTCACAGCTTTATTCTATTGGTTTCTATGATGATGATCGGCAGCACCGGCTGGTCGCAATCCATCATTTTGACCAGCCCCGACGGGCGAGTGACGGCAACTGTTATCCCCGGGCATACGGTTTCCAACATCATCCATTATGATCTCAGCTACGGAAAAACCCGCATTTTGCATCAATCTTCTGTGGGACTGGACCTGGCAGGGTTTTCACAAACGGACAGCTTGCAATTAACGGATGTGCGTCACACGAGCCGTTTCCAGATATGGAAAACCGTGTATGGCGAGCGAAAATATATCCCTCAGAAATATAAAGGTGTCGTATTAACCTTCAGAACGGCAAACAAGAGGAATCCCCGGTATTTCAAAATTGTCATGAGGGCTTATAATGAGGGACTGGCCTTTAAATATCGGATATCGGATGACCATTCCGGGGATAAGATCGTTGTTAATAAAGAACTGTCTGATTTTGCTTTTTCCGGAGATTACCCTGCATGGGTGACGACCATGGCCCAGGGCTTATATTTCAGGCGGAAGATCAGTGAGATTACAAAAGCTGTTGAACGTCCCCTGACCGTGAAAGTATCCGACAGCGTGTTCGTGGCGCTTGGAGAAGCGGCACTGGTAAATTATGCCCGTATGAAATTTGTCGAAAAAGACAGCACGACCCTTCAGAGCCATCTGTACGGAAAAGTTTCGGGCAGGCTTCCCCTCACTTCTCCGTGGAGGTACATCTTAACCGGCGATTCTCCGGGCGACCTGCTCGAAAAGAACTACCTGCTGCTGGATTTGAACGAACCGAATAAAATCACCGATACCAGGTGGATTCGTCCGGGTAAGGTAATACGGGAGGTCACACTTACCACCAAAGGGGCGTTGGCCTGCGTCGATTTTGCCGCTGCGCATAATCTGCAATACATAGAATTTGATGCCGGCTGGTACGGATATGAATACAGCGACACCTCCGATGCCACGCATGTTTCGGTGGATCCGAAGCGGTCAAAAGGACCGCTGGATTTGAAAAGGATCATCGGTTATGCTCATTCCAAAAACATCGGGGTGATTTTGTATGTAAATCGCAGGGCGTTAGAGCGGCAGCTGGATACTCTTCTTCCTTTGTATCATTCGTGGGGAGTGAAAGGAATGAAATTCGGATTTGTGCGGGTCGGCTCTCAGCGATGGACAAACTGGCTGCACAGCGCCGTCCGCAAGGCCGCCAGGTATCACATAATGGTGGATGTCCACGATGAATACCGGCCTACGGGCTATTCGCGAACGTACCCTAACTTCATGACTCAGGAAGGGGTCAGGGGCGATGAAGAGGCGCCGTCCAACAAACAAACGCTTATCACTCTTTTTACACGGATGATTGCAGGAGCTGCGGATCATACCGTCTGTTATTTCACAAAACGGGCCACTGAAAAAGTAAGCTCACATGCCACCCAACTGGCAAAAGCGGTTTGCCTGTACAGTCCATGGCAGTTTTTGTACTGGTATGATCGACCGGGGACAAAGGCTGAAAGGGATGCAAACAAAGAAGGAATTATTCAACCTGTACCCGAGCTTTCGTTTTTTGATAAAATTCCCACGGTTTGGGATGAGACCCGGGTTCTGGAGGGAAAAATAGGCGCCTATGCCACCATTGCCCGCCGAAGCGGAGAGCAGTGGTTTGTGGGCTCCATCAATGGTATCCAAAAAAGAGAGATGAAGCTTACCTGTACCTTTCTGGATGAGAATAAGGAATATAAAGCGATTATTTATACGGACGACAACCGTGTCCCAACCCCCACCAAGGTGAAGAAGACGGTCAGGATGATAAATCACAATTCCGTTTTATCCTTTAGCCTGCTGCCGAATAACGGCATGGCGATGCGTATCTTTCCCGTAAAATGAAATAAAGGAGCATAAGAAAAGGATCTTAATTCCCTTCTTGCCTTAGTGGTTTATTAATGGCTCCTCTGTCATTGCGTGCATTTCGCGATAATAGTGTTCTAAACGTTTCAAAAATACCTGGAAAAGGCCGTTTATGAGAAGCTAAGATAGATTTATCTGTATCTTCAAAATCAATCCCTCTATTGCCCCGACCTTTAGGTCGGGGGCAAAGAGTTGCTAAAAGTAGGGGCTTTAGCCCTACAAAAGCGACCTATATCGGGCTGAAGCCCTATTATTCCTGCTCATTTTATCCCCGTCCTAAAGGACGGGGCAATGAAGGACGGGGCAATAAATTACGAAATTCTCAATCGTTTAGGACGCTATTGATTTCGCGACGATCTTTTCCAGCGTGTTCAGGTTACGGTTGGTCACAAAATGTTTACCGGCGGCTTTAGACAGGTACTTTCCAAAGGTGCTGTCGAGCGTATGGCCTTTAAGTACACGCCAGTAAACGACCCCGTTACCCGGACTTACGGCCTCGATGGTTTCGTCCGGCCCGACGGCCCCACGGGCCAGTTCTTTCTCAAAACCGTCTTCAGTAAATACCGCATAGCGATGAAATTCCTGTCCCTGATTTTGGAACGGGTACAGCCGGATGACCTCCTCAAGCCTTTCGGGAGTGATGACCAAAACTTTTGCCGGGTAATGAAAGGTTTCACTCAATAAAGCCTCTACAGCCTGGCGTAATTTGTCGCTATCGGTTTCATCGCTGTCAATCACAACATTACCGGTTTGCAGCACGGTTGTGACGTTGCCGAAACCCGCTGCTTCAAAACAGGCCCTGAGTTCGGCCATCTTTATGGTTCTGCCGCCAACGTTAACGCCCCGGAGCAATACAACATATTTCATTTTATAAAACGGTTAAAGGTTTTGCTCATTATTAGCAGCCTGACGGGGTAGAACCGTCTGACTGCCGGATCAGGTGACTTCAATCCATTGGATGTGAGTCCGAGTAGCACGGCTGTCAAATTAAAATAATTCTTGGTGGAATTCACCTGTAGGACAGAGAGCCTCTCTGCCGGCTCCAAACCTTCTTTTCTTCTGATTTTTGAGAAGAGTGTTCTTACCGTAGCGAACGCGTTTTTCCTTTGTCGATGTCCATGCCGGCGGACAAGCTGTCCGCCCTACTTTTATCAATCATTCATACTCTCTTTGCCTTCTTCGACCACGGGGAAATGACGTGGCGTGAACAGCAGGATGATGAGCGTGACCAATCCGGTGACGGCCAGTCCGGCATAGACGTGGTGTGAGGCGAGATAAAAAGCATGACGCAGGTACTGTTCCGCAGAAGTACCTGTCTGACTCGATTGCAGAGCGTCGATCACTTCATTAACCCGTTGCGGCAACTGATGTTGTAAGGTGAAAGGTGCTTTTTGCAACTGACTGCCGATGGCCGCATTGAAGACGGCGGCAAATACGGCAGCGCCCACACTTTGTCCGAGATAGCGGGAAAACATGTTGGCTCCTGTAACCACGCCTCTCTGATTCCAGGTCACTATGGATTGTACACCCACCAGCAGCGGCGTGGACAGCAGGCCGAAGCCCGCGCCTATAACGACCTGGTCGGCCACTATGAGCCAGATCGGGCCGGGATAAGGCAACATCGTGAAGCCGATGGCAGCCACGATGATCAGTGCAGCGCCGCCCAATGCAGTGTTGCGAAATCCGATACGTAAATATAGCCGGCCCGACAATGAAGATGCGACGGGCCATCCCATGCTCATGCTGGCCAGTACGAAGCCGGCTGCAATCGCACCGAGGCCGAGAACCGATTGCGAGAAAACGGGCAGGTACATGTTGGGTCCCATCATGATCGCTCCCATGCCGACCATAGCGAGATTGGCGCCTACCAATACAGGATCGCGCCACACCCAACCGGGCATGATGGGTTCCTGACTCCGGCGTTCCACCCGAATGGTGATCCAGATAAGCAGTGCGGCGAGAATAAGCAGGCCGATGCCCGGGGTGGACAGCCATGGCCATGCCTGTCCATTTTGCAGCAGTGTGAAAATGATCACTGTTCCTGTGATGAGCATGAATCCTGCTCCTGCAAAATCTATATGGTGACGACGACCGGATGCCCGTTCATGCAGAAAAGTTCCGATCAATACGATGGCGGCGGCACCTATCGGCAGGTTGATCAGGAAAATCCAGCGCCATGAGGCGTATTCCGCGAGAGCACCGCCGAGCGTCGGCCCGATAATAGCGGCCATCCCCCAGACACTCGACAACCACCCCTGTACGCGTGCACGTCCGCGGATATCGTACAGGTCGCCGGCCAGTGTGTTGACCGTCGCCATGATGGAACCTGCCCCCAGCCCCTGCAGACCGCGAAAAAGGATCAAAGAAGTCATATTCCATGCAACGGCCGACGAGGCCGAGCCGGCCAGGAAAATCAATGTTCCGCCGATCAGGATGGGTTTGCGGCCAAACAGATCGGCGAGTTTGCCATATACCGGGATGGTGACGGTCTGGGTGAGCAGATAAATCGAAAACACCCAGCTGAACAGCGCGAAGCCGCCGAGATCGCCCACGATCTGCGGGATAGCGGTTGAGACGATCGTGGTGTCCATCGCCGCGAGCGTCATGGTAAGCATGAGCGCGGCAAGGACCCACCCGCGATTCATGGTTCTTTTGGAATCCGTCGTGATTTCAGACATGTAGCAACAGGAAAACGGAAAATGTAACGAAACAGACGGTCAACCACCACCGATGCCTGTTGACAACGAAATTCTTCATTGGTTCATCAGGAGGATGGCCTTTGTGTTGCCGGCGGATTTTGCAATACACTCAATCTTCCTTCTGCCGGCCATTCTCATAAAATGTTACACGTCCCGTATCTACGTCGTAAAGCGCACCGATGATTTTTATCTGCCCTGCTTCCGCCATTTCATTCAGGACACTGCTTTGTTCCTTAATGCCCTGAATCGTCAGAAAAACATTGTTCTTCGTCACATTCCTGACGAACGACGTATGATCTTCATCCTTTCCCTCAGCCTCTCGAACAGCCTGATCAATGGAGGGCTTTATTTTGGCAAGCAATCCCGTCAGGTTGCCAAGGGTAACGTTATCGCACGCTCCTTTAACAGCACCGCATTTGGTATGACCGAGAACGACCACAAGCCCGGCTCCGGCAATTTTGCAGGCGAACTCCAGGCTGCCCAGGACGTCCTCATTTACAACATTTCCCGCAACGCGAATACTAAACAGGTCTCCCAGGCCCTGATCAAAAATCAATTCAGAGGAAACCCGTGAGTCGATGCAGCTTAAGACGGTTGCAAAGGGAAATTGTCCGGCCGAAGTTTCACGGACCTGCTGTAATAAATCCCGTTCGGCTCTGTGGTTATTAGCGAATCGTTCATTCCCTTCTTTTAATAGCTGCAGGGCTTCCCCGGGGGTCAGCTTGTCCCGCGTTTCTTTTGTCTGTGTTTCCATCCGGCTGGTAATAGATTCTGGCGTGTCTTTCATTTCTCCCGGGAAATTACCGATTTCTAAGCTCAAAAGCGCGCCTCATCACAGCTTTGGCTGTTTTTCCCTCTCCCGGTTCTCCTCCGCAAGATACAACATCCTCATCCTCTGCGAAAAGTGGCAAGGAATACTCCGCCCCGGAGATTTGCCGGTTTCTCTTCCTTTACCTTTTTTTCCTGAAGAACAATTTATGAATCACAAAACCTGCGAAACCTGCCATTAATAATTGTTTCATATTGTTAGACGGGATAAACCTGGACCCCTCAGCCGTGATTTCGTAAACCCCTTTGGGTTTGGCGAACATACCGCCGCCTCCGCCGGAGCCCTCTCCCGCGGCTTCTCTTCCCTCTCCGCCGTCACCGTTTTCAAAGCTCTTCGACGATTTGTTCCTCTTATTCTGGCCGTATCCTCCCCCCAGCCCGAAGCCCACCTGAGCTACAGGAATGATCGTTTTACCGTTGGTTTCGATAGGGTCGCCATACACATTTCTCACAGAGGCATTCTGACCCAGATGATCAGCCAGTTTCTCGACAAAATTTACATTTTCCATGCTGTGTAGTCTTAGAATTTGCGTAATTACTTTTACAACGGAAGAATCGACGGGAACGTGCCCGGCTGTTAATTAGGATTTTAATAGTGCTTACGGGCCGGTAGTCCTCCTCCTGCCGGTCCGGAGAGGCTGATTTCCCTTTTATATTCCTTCTCAATAAAGTACCTTTACCGTCACATAAGGTGATCTGCTGCGTAGCTCCGGCAGCGTAAAAAGATGGAAGCACAGAGGCGGACTTCTCGTCAAAGGGGAACAAACCGGTACTTCAGGTTTATCTCCCCGTCACCATGAACAACATTATTCATCCGGATTTGTTCTGGTAATCTGATCATTAAACAGACTCAAAAAATTATATGGATAACCTATCACCACTGCACCAGGTATTCTTTGGAAATACCGTCTTATCATATCTGATTGCAGCCGCCATCATCGTTGTTGGCATTGTGGTGCTGCAGATCATCAAGCGGAGAGGATTTTCACGCCTGAAAGAACGATTGGGGAGAAGATCCTCCGAAACAGCGTATCTGATTGTAAAGGTCATTGAACGAACCGTCTTTCCGCTGCTGCACCTGACGATCTTATACATCGCTTTGTCTACCCTGGACTTTGGGGCAACCTTCCGGCTGTATCTGCATAATGTGATGATGGTGGTCGTCATTTTCTTTGCCATTCGCACCATTGTCCTGATCATTCGGGCCATTGTGACGGCCTATTTGCGGCAGAGCGGGAAAACCGAGGATCAGATCACGGAGATTAACGGGCTGCTTGTTACGATCAGCATCTTCATATGGGCGATCGGTCTGGTATTTATGCTGGGAAACCTGGGATACGACATCACGACGATTATCGCCGGACTGGGAATCGGGGGTATCGCCATCGCCCTGGCGGCCCAGGCAGTGCTGGGCGATTTCTTCAGCTATTTTGTGATCTTTTTCGACAAACCTTTTGAGGTAGGCGATTTCATTCATGTGGACGGACTGCTGGGTACGATCGAACATGTGGGCATTAAAACCACACGCGTACGTGAACTGGTTGGCGACGAGCTCATCTTCCCGAATAAAAACCTGGTCAACTCCCGCATCCATAATTTCTCGCGGATAGAACGCCGCCGGATTACGTTTGAGTTCGGAGTGGTGAAAACCACAAAATTGGAAGAGTTGAGGGCTATCCCGGAGTTCGTAAACGAGATTATAAAAGCACATCCCAAGGCTCTGTTGGTACGGGGACATTTTACTTCCTTCGGGGATTTCAGCTTCCGGTTTGCCTTTACGTATTACGTGCTGGACCCGGATTATACGGTGTACCTGGATGTCCAGCAGGCCCTGAATCTGCAGATACTGGAGGAACTCGAAAAGCGCGGAATCGCACTGGCTTATCCTACGCAGAACCTGTTGTTCGACCCAAAGTATCGTGTACCTGTAAGTGACAATGAAGCATAAATGAGCGGCCCGTTGATGCCGTCACCTGCTTAAAAGATCGTTATCCCCTTTTTCGGCGTATCCCGGGTTATTCAGACCATCAATCAAAGATCGCCGAATTTTCAAAAACGGCTTCTCACGCAAGCCGGGCAGGTATCGGTACGCAGGGGAAACGCCATTTCCGGCAGATAGAGACGAAAATATCTGGAAGAAAAGGTAAAATCTACGGATATTCTTTTATATGAAGAATGTCCGCAACAAATTGAAGCCTTCCGGCTGAGCATCCCAATACGAGTCAGCATTGCGGGCAGGCTATAAAAGCCGCGAATGGACGCCCCTCACAAAGAAGCCGGAACAATGATTGCAATGACCTTTCTAACTCAACATATTATCTGTCATGTCTGAACTTATAAAAGATTACGTCTCACTCACTCCTTCCGACGGAACCGCCATGCAAGCCTATACGGCGTGCCCACGAAACACAACCGGCCTTCCGGGTATTCTCGTTTTTCAGGAGGCTTTCGGGGTCAATACACATATCCGCGATGTAACGGAGCGTATTGCAGGGGAGGGGTATTATGCCATAGCGCCGGAACTGTTTCATCGCACCGCAGAGAAAGGTTTTGAAGGGAGTTATACCGATTTCAACGATGTAATGCCTCATATGCAGGCAATTACTCCTGAAGGACTTGGAGCCGATATCACCGCTGCCTACCAATTTATGACAGAACAGAAAGAAGTGGATGCCGGAAAAACAGCTTCTATCGGCTTTTGCCTGGGAGGGAGAGTCTCTTTTCTCGCCTCTATCCTGCTGCCTCTGAAAGCGGCTGCTTCTTTTTACGGCGGTGATCTGGCAAAAATGGGCGGCGACCGGATTGGAGAGATTCAGTGTCCCTTGTTGCTGTGCTGGGGCGGCCAGGATGCACACATTTCCAAAGAAACCATCGATTCCGCCACAGGGAAGCTGAATGAAGCCGGCAAGGATTATGTGAATGTGGTTTTCTCCAAAGCCAATCACGGTTTCTTTTGCGACGTACGCTCCGCCTACCACCCCGCATCAGCGGCTGAAGCATGGGAACTGGTGAAAGCGTTCTGGAAAGTGAACCTGTGATGCCTGAAGCCGTCCTGAATCATCAGAAAACAGGAGGCATAAGGGGAGAATCTTAGTTATACTTCACTTTTCAACGATTCCTGAGGACTTCCATTTTGTTCTTTCAAAAACACAGGAGATGAACCATAAAAGGTGGAACTTACTGGCCATACCAGGCAGTATACGCAAGAATTCGACCAGTGAATGGATACTCAAAGCGGTTGCCCGATTATATCCTGAGGAATTAACGGTCCGGATTTATAATCAAATCGACCGATTGCCCTATTTTGATCCCGATCTGGTAAAAACCGAAGCAGATGCCCCGGAAAGTGTGAAGGCATTCTACGGGATGATTAAAGATGCGGACGCCGTCATAATCTGTACCCCCGAATACGTGTTCAGTCTGCCGGGAGCACTCAAAAATGCTCTTGAATGGACGGCTTCTACCACCGTTTTTTCCTATAAACCCTTTGCCTTTATCATTGCCGCCGCCTCGGGCGAAAAGGCTTTCGAATCTCTGGATTTGGTGATGAAAACACTCTTGCAGGAATCTATTGATGACCAATGTAAATTGCTGATAAAGGGTGCGAGAGGAAAAATAAATGAAAAAGGAGAAATTACAGGCGAGGAATTGAAAGTGAAAATCAAAAGATTAGTGGATGAACTGATACGAAAAATATCTGCCACAGGAAAACAGAAATAAGCATAGAAATGATTTGCTGATTTTACAATAACTAAAGTTAAATGCTTTCGGAAGAACTGAAAATCACCTGCATCGGAGGTCCAACTGCTTTACTGGAGGTGGACGGGCTCCGCCTTTTAACCGACCCAACCCTTGACCCGGCAGGCACAGAGTATCCCACGCCGGTTTATACCTTACATAAAACGGGTACTCCGACAATCCGTCGTGAAAACCTGGGGAAAATTGATTATGTCCTGCTAAGCCATGATCATCATTTTGATAACCTGGATCATGCGGGTCGTGCTTTCTTGTCGGAAGTACAAACCGTGTTTACCACAACCGAAGGTGCCCGGCGGCTGGGTGGAAATGCCAAAGGCCTGACTAACTGGCAAACGGTCGAAATCCCCACAAATGACCACCGCGTTTTACAAATCACCGGCACACCCTGCCGACACGGACCTGCGGGCGGAGATCGGGGTCCGGTGACAGGATTCATTTTACGATTCAGGGATGATGAAGCAGGGGCCGTCTATATTTCAGGCGATACGGTCTGGTATGAAGGCGTAGCAGAAGTGGCAAAGCGGTTTGACGTAAAACTTGCGCTTTTCTTCATGGGCGCCGCCCTGGTAAAAGAAGTGGGTTCGGATCCTTTAACCATGACCGCGGAAGATGGGGTAAAAGCTGCCGATGCCTTCCCCGATGCAATGATCATCCCCTTACATTATGAAGGATGGGCCCATTTCAGCGAATCGCGGAATGAAATTGAAGCAGCATTTCAGAAAGCAGGGCTGACCCATCGTCTGCAGTGGCCGGATAAATAGCTTAACCAGGGCTATAATTATTCAAAATGCAAAAGGGATGACCTCAAAGGGCAGGAAAAACAGGAGAGGCTTTGCCATCTATTTTTCTTCGCCGGATGAATAGGCAGCCGACAAAAAGGCTTCAAATAAGTGATCATGCCGCCTGTATTGCAGCGCATATTTGTCGGAGTGGGCGGCCATTATTTGGGGAGACCTAAGGATGAAATAGATCCTGCCGTCATCTCCGGTTCTGCGAAATACCGGGATCCAGACGGACCCGAAGTCCCTGAATATTCACGCTGCACGGGGGGTCATTTTTCTAAAAATGAAGCGAAAGAATGTTTTGCAGCATCTTCCCTTAATAATCAATCGACATTATAAATCTGATAACCTTCAAAAGATCTAATAGATACAACAGGGCTGATTGGAACAGAGAAGTAGGGAATTCAGTTAAAACATTAATCATTAACTGCTGATAAACATGAGAGCCCGATGAAGAATGTTTTAGCAATGGTTATGATTTTGGCCGGCATCGTTCTCTCCGGCCCCAAAGTGAGTCAGGCCCAGGATGGCTTTTTCTCGGACGCCGTCACCCTCGGCGACAGACACTTCGGCCTTGGCATACAACCTGTCATTTATACCATGCCAAATAGATTCATGATGCTATTTCGGGGAGGATACGGAGCGAAGCCGGATCTGTCAATTTATGGGAAACTGGGATTGTTTGACAAACGGGGCACCTACATCGGCGTGCATCTTAAGTATATGCTCATGGGGGAACCTGAGGATCCACTTTCCTTTTCGGTTATCGGAGGCGTCTATTCGTTTAAGGACCTTGGGTTGAAATTTGCGGGCGTAGTGAGCAAGAACCTGGGCACGTTCAGCTTGTATTCTGGTATGAGTTACGAACCTTTGTTTGCCGGAAAGGATGTGGTAAATGCTCTTATGCTTCCGATTGGAGCTGAAATTCCTTTCAACCCAGAGGCAGCCTTCATCCTGGAAGGAGATATTCCCCTGAATAACGATGGCGACCCCTACCAGGCCATCACCTTTGGGATAGATTTATATCTGTAAGAAATCCGGCCGAAAATATGTACAATTCCGGAGATCAGTTTTTTAGCTTCCATAAATGCGGCTGGTTAGAAACAGAAGCAACCTGCAACGCAGGTCCCTGAATACTTCATCTGCCTCTGAAGCCGTCCGGGGACTTGACCAGTGTAATCGATTTGAGGATATTCCGGAAGAAGATTTCTTTCGCAGGGAAGATCTTATGCAGATATTCTGATAACTATAAACGGAGTTGTACGCAATGAAAATCGCTATCATCGGTGCAGGAAATGCCGGGAGGACCCTTGGTCTCGCATGGGCCCGTCGTGGTCATCAAATCACTTTCGGGGTCCGTCACCCTGCTGACGAGCGTATGCAGGCGCTTCTTCATGAAGAAGGCGCCATCAACGTACAGACCGTTCCGGAGGCGGCAGAGGTATCGGGCGCCGTGGTTCTGTGCACACCCTGGACGGCAGCACAGCAGGCCGTCCGGTCATGTGGGGATTTATCCGGAAAGATTCTCATTGATTGCACCAATCCTCTGAAGAAGGATTTTAGCGGTCTGGATATTGGCTTTGATACTTCAGGTGCCGAGCAGATTGCGAAATGGGCGCCCAAAGCACAGGTTTTTAAGACTCTGAACCAGATCGGCTTCAACAAAATGGATAATCCGGTATTCGGGAGCGGTACACCGGTAATGTTCGTCTGCGGAGACGGCAGCAAGAAATTCATGGTCATCAACCTGGTTAAAGAACTGGGGTTTGATGCGGTTGACGCGGGCGGCTTATCTATCGCCAGGCTTCTGGAACCATTTGCCATGTTGTGGATCCATCTGGCTCTGGTTCAGGGTATGGGACGTGAGATCGGTTTTAGTCTTCTGCGGGAATGATGTATAGGCGCGTTGACAAAAAACAGATCCGGGTATCTTTTACTTCGGAGCTTCAGCCATCGGCGCTCAACTTTCTGCTATGAGATCTTTCCATAAATAGTCCTCTTGAAAGTTCCGCAAAACCGTACGGAGAAAAACCCTTCATGAAGATTCACAACAATAACTAAATAGAAATGGCTAAAGTAACTGTTCGTTACATCGTCGACGATGTTGATGAGGCATTGAAATTTTACACCGGGAAACTTGATTTCGACGTGGAGATGCATCCTGATCCCGCTTTCGCCATGCTTACGCGGGGCGACCTTCGTTTGCTGATCTGCTCTCCGATTGGTCCCGAACACCGGGGCGGCGGCTCCAGGCCCATGCCGGACGGCACGAAGCAATCGCCGGGCGGCTGGAACCGGTTTGCCATAGAGGTTGACGATCTGGAAACCACGGTAGAGCGACTGAGGAAACAGGGAGCACATTTTCGCAATGAGATTGTCAGCGGAGTCGGAGGAAAACAAATACTGCTTGAAGATCCCGCGGGTAACCCCATCGAACTGTTCGAATATCACAAAAAATAATTCCGGATTTCGGCCGGTTTGTCCCGGTTAACAAAACCGAAAACCTGCGGGCGCAGAGGCGAGGGAAGTTCTGCAGGGATATTTCGCGGCCGGAAAACTCCGGCGGGTTACATTTTCGGGTAATGTCATTACCTTTATTACTTTGAGACTCTTGCATCACCATACCTCCACATCAATATTATCTGCATGAAGATCCAGACTATTTTAGGAGCCGGTGGAACCATCGGTAAGGAACTGGCGGGCATTCTTCCCGAATACACCGATCATATTCGCCTGGTCAGCCGGAACCCCCGCAAAATCAATCCGGATGATGAATTATTTCCTGGCGATCTGAACGATCCGGCACGTACGGATCAGGCTGTTGCCGGGTCTGAGGTCGTTTATCTCACAGCGGGGCTGTCATATCGTACGAAGGTCTGGCAGGAGCAATGGCCCCGGATTATGGAGAATGTAATCCGTGCCTGTGGAAAGAATGGGGCAAAGCTGGTCTTTTTCGACAACATTTATTGTTACGGGAAGGTGAAGGGTCCTCTTACGGAAAACAGCCCGTATCATCCATCCAGTGAAAAAGGGAAAGTGCGTGCCAGGATCGCCCAGATGCTCGCCGATGCCTGCGATAAGGGTGAAATCACCGGAGCGATTGTCCGCGCGGCGGATTTTTACGGACCCCATGTGAATAACGCTGCATTCAATATGCTGGTGTTGAACAGGCTCCAAAAGAAAAAGAAGGCACAGTGGCTTTGTAACGACCGGGTTCTCTACAGCATGACTTATGCTCCCGATGCCGCACGGGGGACAGCTCTGGTAGGTAATACGCCGGATGCAATGGATCAGATCTGGCATCTGCCCACTTCCGAGCCGCTGACGGCAAATGAGCTCATTGTCTTAAGTGCGGAAGCGGCAGGAACCTCCCCGAAACATACCGTGCTAAAACGAGGAGCTTTACGGCTGGCAGGTTTGTTTGACGCCACAACACGGGAATTGATAGAAATGCTTTATCAATACGAAAATGATTACATCTTCGACAGCAGTAAGTTTGAAACCTGGTTTGAGACCGAACCAACTTCTTACCGGGAAGGGATAGCGGCCGCGCTAAAAAACTGAAGCCGGCTGCCGGACGACCACAACCCTTAAATAGGAGATATGAGCTGGATCATACTGATCATCGCAGGGCTTTTTGAAGTAGCTTTTACGTTCTGCCTGGGGAAAGCCCGGGAAACCGATGGCACAGAAGTCACTCTGTGGCTGACCGGCTTTTTTGTAAGCATATGTGCGAGCATGCTCCTGCTTTATAAAGCCATTCAAACGCTCCCCATCGGTACTTCCTATGCCGTATGGACGGGAATAGGAGCCGCCGGGACCGTGCTGGCAGGAATCATTTTCTTCAGGGAACCGGCCACTTTCTGGCGTCTTTTTTTTATCACGACCCTTATCGCTTCCATTGTCGGCTTAAAGTTCGTCTCGAATTGATGTTTTGCAGGGAGAAGGTAAGCTTTTAGTGATCAACCTTCAGGCGGTTGTCCTTCTTCTGTCCCCTCGAGGGGACCCGCAGGGGTGTCGACGAGCACTCAAAACCGGCACCTCTGGTTCAAAACCAGAAAATACCTCTCAACCAGCAGTCCATTGCCCTTCCAGGCATATATTGCCACATCCGAACCCGCATCGGACACCCACCTGCGCCTCCCTCAAGGGAGGAAAAGGCAAGATCCTGCCAAATAAGATATCCACTGCCTCTTGTCCCCTCGAGGGGACTCACAGGGGGGTCGACGAGCGCTCAAAACGGGCACCTCTGGTTCAAGGCCATAAATAACCCGCAATCACCAACCTTCCCATCTTCTCAAACCCCCTGGACCCGGCATCGCCTTGTTATAGAACAATAAACTGATTATTCTCAGGAGTCCGCGAACAGGGATTGCCGGAAACAGGGGAACAAAAAGGGAAAAATACCTTATTCTCCAAAATTTTGTGAGGAGCATTCTTTAATGCCGGGAAATGCGAAAATGGCGACGCCGCCCACAGATTCCTCTATCGGAATCGACCGGTCGCTGGCATTTATTTTTTGTATCACCATGGCGAGTGTGATGGGAACAACCAGCATCACTCCGGCTTTTCCCGATTTCCGGCGGCATTTTGGTATTTCTGAAGATCAGGTTGCCCTGTTGATCTCCTTTTACACGGTGCCGGGAATTCTGCTTTCCCCGTTTACCGGATGGATGGCCGATAAATACGGCCGGAAGGAAGTCCTTCTGCCATCTCTGCTGCTGTTCGGCATTGCAGGCGGGTGCTGTTTCTTTGCATCCTCTTTCGCAATTCTGCTCCTGCTGCGGTTTTTGCAGGGGATGGGAGCCGCTTCATTAGGCGCACTGAACACGGCGTTGATTGGGGACCGTTACAGCGGCCGAAAAAGAATAACGGTGATGGGGTATAATTCCAGTGTGCTTTCTATAGCAACCGGCGTTTATCCCGCCGTAGGTGGCGGACTGGCACTCCTGGGCTGGAATTTTCCCTTTCTGCTTCCCTTGATCGCCATTCCCCTGGCCATCATGACCGGAAGGTATCTGAAAGACCGCTACTCGCCCTCAACCGGCTCTAAAAATTACTGGGGCCGGTTATGGAAATCGACAAACAGGAAGCTCGCACTCATTTTTCTCTCCGTTTCAGTTGTTTTCATCCTTTTCTTTGGAGCCTATCTGAGCTATTTCCCGTTTCTTTTATCCGACAAGTTCAAATTCGGCAGCGGAACAATCGGGCTGATTATGGCAACCATGTCGGTCAGTACGGCTTTTACCTCCTTTCAGACAGGGAGGATATCCCGGAAATTCAGCCTGCCGAAACTGCTTCAGAACGCCTTTCTTTTATATGCCGTCGCACTGTTGCTCATTGCACTGGCAAATTCCGTTTTCCTTGTCGTCATTGCTTCCATGATCCTGGGACTGGCGCAGGGTTTGTGTATGCCTGCTGCCGTATCGCTGATAGCCATCTATGCACCCGGTGAAATGCGCGGCATGTATATGTCGCTGAATGTAATGTCTATCAGAGCGGGACAAACCATCGGCCCCTTATTGATGGGGTGGTTCTTTTTACAATTTCGTCTTGAAAACCTGTTCTTTATAGCTACAGGAATTGCGCTGGTCTTTTTTCTGGTTCATCTGGCCTTTTCGGGGAAGATTTTTGGGAGTTAAACAGACCGAATCATAACGCTACCTTTTTAGGGCCGGTATGCGACTGCCTTACGTTGTTACAATCATTTTATCCCGGTGGGGTTAAGGAAGTTACCCGCCTGATACGGTAGTTGTGCCATCTCCATTGCCGGATCATGAATCCGGTTTTAGCCGCCCGGCCCTTCACGATGATCTCCTTCCATTTTGTATTACATGTTGGGCGGTTTGTTGAACAAAATTTTTTTTAATAGCTGTACCTGTGCAATTTGTTTATTACTTTACACCGTAATTAAGTCGTTAAGAATTAAGAAATTTTAATGTCCAGGGCTGAAGGATATAACGATAAGGCTCATTCCGGAAACTTCGTACCCCTTGCAGGCATCGGTGCGTCCGCGGGCGGCCTGGAAGCCTTTAAAAAGTTCCTGGGGGCCATCCCGAAAGATTCGGGGATGGCTTATGTGTTTGTTCAACACCCGCCTGCCGGACATGAGAGTGCACTCGCAGGCATTTTGCAAAAGGCAACCGCAATTCCTGTTGAAGAAATAACAGATAAAACGCACATAGAGCCGGATCGTATTTACGTCGCTCCGCCCGACAAATTGGTGGTTATTGATAACGACTCTCTGAGACTAAAGCCGAGGTCTCCCAAAGGTAAACAGAATACCTCGATCGATGTTTTTTTCTCTTCAATTGCAGAAGCATATCAAAGCGCAGCTGTTGGCGTGGTTTTGTCGGGGACCGGTATGGACGGTACTGCCGGACTTAAGGATATAAGAGATCATGGAGGGTTAGCTTTTGCCCAGGACCCGGATTCCGCCCACTGTCCGGATATGCCCCAAAGTGCTATTGATGCACAGACCGTCGATTTCGTCCTTCCTCCCGAAAAGATACCCGGACAATTACTGGCTCTGAAAGAATCCCTCACCCATATTCCGGTAAACGAAGAGGTAGAACCCTATAATGAGCCGAATGAAGAGGGTTTCCGAAGAATACTGTTTCTGCTTCGGGTACACCAGGGAGTCGATTTCACTAATTATAAGCAAACCACCATCCGCCGGCGCATCATCCGGCGGATGGTCATTCTTAAACTGGAACAGGTTTCGGATTATCTGAATTATCTGAGACAGGACCGGGCCGAACTGGAGGCGCTGTTTCAGGATTTGTTAATTCCCGTCACCTCTTTTTTCCGGGATCCGGAAGCCTTCGGTAAGCTGGGCAAAAAGGTACTGCCCGATCTGATAAAGAATAAATCACCCGATAATCCTCTGCGTATCTGGGTGGCAGGCTGTTCTACCGGGCAGGAAGCATATTCGCTGGCCATCTGTCTTTATGAGTTGCTCAGCGATGCCCCTTCCTCAGTTAAAGTACAGATTTTCGCCAGTGATATTTCCGAGAGATCCATCGGAAAAGCGCGAAGCGGCTTATATCATCAAAAGGAACTGGAAGGCTTGTCGGAGACCCGCATTCACCGGTTTTTTGATAAAACGGGCAGATATTACCAGATCAAAAAACATATAAGAGACTGGTGTGTCTTTGCCACTCATAATCTTCTGAAAGATCCTCCCTTTGCAAAGATCGATATAATAAGCTGTCGTAATGTGCTGATTTATTTAGAGCCTTTTCTGCAAAAGAAGGTCCTTTCCACATTTCATTATGCGCT
>CAZNHE010000059.1:0-18192 GCA_964572735.1 uncultured Chitinophagales bacterium
TCAACGATGGCACTCATGGCATTGGCATACCCGCTGTCGATGGCTGCCCGTATGCTTTTCCCGGCATCGAGTTCCTCACGGACCCGCTCAAAAATGAGCACATTGGCGTCGACCGCCATAGCCATCGTCAGCACGATACCGGCGATACCCGGCAAAGTAAGCGTAGCTTTAAATGCCGCCATGATGCCGAGAATGAACAGAATATTGAAAATGAGTGCCAGATCGGCGATGGCACCGCCCTGGTGGTAATAAAAAATCATGAAGATAGCGACCACGACCAGCCCCCATATGACCGAATCGAGCCCTGCACGAATGGAAGCTTCCCCAAGGCTCGGCCCGATGGAACGCTCCGCCACAATGTTCAGCGGTGCCGGAAGAGCTCCGGACATGAGGATATTGACCAGGTCGGAAGCCTCCTGCGGGCTCGATAATCCGGTAATTTGGGAACGTCCGTCGGATATTTTGGTGATCACCCTCGGGTAGGTATACACCAGCCCGTCGAGCACAATAGCAACCGGTTTATTGATATTGGCACCCGTGAGCCGTGCCCATTCCCGGGTACCCTCCCGGTTCATTGTCATGGAAACCTGGGGAGCGTTGGTATAGCGATCAAATGTCGGCCGGGCATCTTCGATGACGTCACCGGTCAGTTCAACCTTTTTGCGAATTCCGATGAGGTTGAAATATTTCTGGCCGTTATTATTGGTGTAGGAAGGCTTGGCCGTCCACATGAGTTCTACATCGCGGGGCAACATCCTCTGAACGTCTGCCAGAGCTAATAAGCTGTCGACCCTGGCACTGTCCTGCGCCGTGGCAGATCCAAAAATCACACTCCTTCCCTGCGGAATAAATACTTTGAGCAATGGATTGGTTGCCCTTTTTGTCGTGTCATTTGCGGCCGAAGTGGAATCCTTTTTATTAAAGTAGCTTACAATCTGTTCCAGAGACGACTGGAGTTCCTGAGGATTGGCGCAGAGATGAAATTCAAGTCTCGCCGTTCCTTTCAGGAGATGCCGTACGCGCTGTTCATCCTGGGCGCCCGGCAGCTCCACGGCGATCCGGTTGTTGCCCAGTTTTGCGATGTTCGGCTCATTCACCCCAAAACGGTCGATCCGTGTACGGATGATCTGGATGGCCCGCTTTACGGCGGCATCCCGTTGTTTCTTCAGGTAACCGGCTACGTCGGAATTTGAGGAGCGGCGTGTGATGTTATCGGCTTCCGAGCGGTAATAGCGGCTCAGCCGCGCATTGGGATCGCGGGATTCAAAGAGGTTTACGAATTCATCGATGAAATCGGTGTTATTCTGTTCGGCACGTGTGGCAGCCTCGTGAATCACATTGGTCAGCATGGTGTCGCGTCTGCCGTTTTGAGCCATATCAATCAAAAGCTGGGGGGTATCCAGTTGCAAGGTTACGTGCATCCCCCCCTGGAGGTCAAGTCCCAGGTTCAGGGTATTTGCCCGTAAATAAGTTATCTTCTTTTGGTTCTGCTGAACGAATGTGGTCTTTGCCTCACCTTCAAGGCTGTTTATATGGTGCTGCAGGAGCCAGTAACGTATTGAAAATTGCAGGTAATAGATTGTAATCGCCAGGAATGCGATTGTGAATCCTATTTTTACTCCGTGGCCTTTCATAAAAAATGGTTAAAAGGTTTTTCAGGTATTGCGAAAAAAGATGACGTCCGTGAGTCATTAACAGGACGGTCGAATTGTTTTTGAATGATTTTGGAGAGAAGAGAAAGGAGGAGGTGCTATTATGGCGCTCCAATGGCAATACCGTTTGCCAGGGGATGGCCCCGCAAAGAGCCGGAAAAACCGTTTGTCCCCGAATTCACCGGTATTCCGGCCACCGGAAAAGGAACGAGGTCGCTTGCAGCCGGGGTATAAGAGGGCAGCCCGGGTTCATGATTAAAGAGGGTACCGCTTTTAGATTGGTCGACGGTTGCTCCGTTGCTCATACCCGATGCCTGATGACAAAGGTTCCATTCAGTTAAAAGCAGATGATAGATGTCCTGTTGGGTGGATGTGGCCTTTCCCGGGGCAGCCTGCCCGTTCGTTCCATGGCCGGAGATGATCCGGGAAACCAGGGCGATGAAGTGCGGTGCTTCTTTTGCATGACGCGACAATTCAAGGACTCTGGAACGGGCAGATCCGGAGACATTTTTATCCAGATAGTGGCTCAGCCAAATGGTGAACGGTTTATAAGCCCTGCCATGAGCAGCGGCAGGCATCGCATAAGCCGTCATCCCTGTCTGCAGAGAAATGATAACGACTATCCGAATGATATTTCTTCTAAAAAAGGCCATCATGGGAATATAACGAGATTACCTATAATCAAAAAAACAAGAAACGTTTTTTGTAGGTGGATAACCTGCCGAAAGTCTTAAACTTTTGGAATGTTATCCTGCATAGCCCGTCTCCGTCCCAGCCGCTCGAATTCCTTTTTCAGGTATTGGCCGGTGTAGCTGTGCGGACGCCTGGCGACTTCTTCCGGGGTGCCTGTGGCGATGATTTCTCCGCCATGTTTCCCGCCCTCTGGACCGAGGTCGATAATATGATCGGCGGCCTTGATCAGATCGAGGTTATGCTCGATGACGATCACCGTATTTCCCTTATTAACCAAACGCTGAATGACATTTACCAGCTGTTTCACATCCTGAAAATGGAGACCGGTGGTAGGTTCATCCATGACGTACAACGTATTTCCCGTGCCTATTCGTGAGAGCTCGCGCGCCAGTTTTATGCTCTGTGCTTCACCTCCCGAAAGGGTAGTGCTGCTCTGGCCGATCGTGATGTATCCGAGCCCGACCTCATCGAGCGTCTTTAAAATCCGCCGGATTCGCGGAACCGCATCAAAGAACTCCAGGGCATCTTTTACCGGCAGTTCCAGGACCTCGGCGATGTTCTTATCTTTGTACCGGATCTCAAGCGTTTCCCGGTTATAACGTTTCCCGTTACAGTTCTCGCAGGTCACGTATACATCAGGCAGAAAGTTCATTTCAATCTTCCGCAAACCATTCCCCTGACACACTTCGCACCGCCCGCCTTTTACGTTGAATGAGAAACGTCCCTGATCATAGCCGCGGATTTTAGCTTCCGGGAGCTCGGCAAACAGGTTACGGATGGAGTCGAACACTTTGGTGTAAGTCCCCGGGTTGGACCGCGGAGTGCGGCCGATCGGGCTTTGATCGATGGAAATGACTTTATCAAGATGATCGATGCCTTCAATGGTGTCGTACGTCAATGCCGCCGATCTGGAATGATGAAAATGAGCGTTCAGAAGCGGAACCAGTGTCTGGTTGATCAGCGAGCTTTTCCCGCTCCCGCTGACGCCTGTCACACAGATAAAGGTTCCAAGTGGAATATCCAGATTGACCTCTTTCAGGTTGTGTCCGCGTGCGCCGCTGACGATCACATGCTTTCCGTTGCCCTTCCGCCGCTTCGCAGGGATGTCGATCACCGTCTCATCGCGAAGATACCGTGAGGTCATGGAAGTGGGATCCAGTTCGTTCGGCTTCCCGCAGGTGACAAGCCGGCCGCCATACCGTCCGGCACCCGGACCTATATCGATCACGAAATCGGCGTGTTCAATAGTTTCACGATCGTGCTCGACCACAATCACACTGTTTCCGAGATCCCGCAGGAGTTCGAGCGATTTAATCAGTTTGATGTTGTCCCGCTGATGCAGCCCTATGCTGGGTTCGTCGAGAATGTACAGCACCCCCACCAGTTGCGTCCCGATCTGTGTTGCCAGGCGGATGCGCTGCGCCTCGCCTCCTGCGAGCGTTTGTGCTTCCCGGTCGAGCGAAAGATAATACAGGCCCACGTTAAGCAAAAAATCCAGCCGGTCGCGAATCTCCTTCAGAATCTGGTGACCAATGATCTGCCGGCGCTCGTTGAGCCTGAGTGTTCCCAGGGTATTTCGGAGAGTATCGATATCCATTCGTACCAGGTCGGCAATGGAATAACCGTCGATCTCATACGAGAGAGCTTCCTTATTCAGCCGGCCTCCGTTACATTCCGGACAGATCACTTTGTTCATGAATGCCTGTGCTCTCTCCCGCTGCTTCTTCTTTCCCCGGCCTTCATAATGCTCGCGGATCACCTGCGATAATCCTTCAAACGAATGGCGGTAAGTCACGCTGTTGTCGTGAATATCGTAGCTGACTTCATATTTTGCCTCCCCGCCGCCGTTGAACAGTTTCTGAACGGCTTCTCCTGGGTAATCGATCACCGGAGTGTCGAAATCGAGGTCGTATTCTTTCAGGACCGCCTGAATTTGCTTGAAAAGAAAAATGTTGCGAGGCGTGCCAAGATAGCGGATGGCCCCCTCATTGATCGACAGCTTTTTATTGGGAATCACCAGATCGGGATCGACATCGTAGGTATAACCCAACCCGTCGCAGTGAGGACAGGCTCCGAACGGGGAGTTAAAGGAAAACAGGTTAGGGGCCGGATCCTCGTAGGCCAGCCCCGAGGAAGGGTCGAATAGTTTTTGTGAGAAGAGATGATCGGTAATATTCCGGTTTCCTCCTTCACCTTCTTCAATCACCCCGATAATAACCGTTCCGTCACCCATCTCCAGGGCCATTTCCACACTTTTCGAAATCCGGTTCCGGCTGTTCGGAGTGATAACGAACCGGTCGGTCACCACATCGATATTGTGTGTTTTATAGCGGTCGACCTGCATTCCGGCCTCCAGTTCCTGAAACTCACCGTCGATTCGA
Organism: uncultured Chitinophagales bacterium; assembly: GCA_964572735.1. Lineage (GTDB taxonomy): Bacteria > Bacteroidota > Rhodothermia > Balneolales > DATFMH01 > DATFNI01. The sequence continues at coordinate 4,727 of CAZNHE010000059.1, forward strand.
ACACGGATAAAGCCTTGTTTTTGTATCTGCTCGAAAAGTTCCCGGTAATGTCCCTTGCGCCCGCGGACCACAGGAGCCATGCAGTAAGCCTTGCTGCCTTTGGGCATATTGAGGATATTTTCAATCACTTGTTCGGGAGTCTGCTTTTCCATCCTGTTGCCGCTTATCCATGAATGAGGCGTGGCAATACGGGCGTAAAGCAGACGGAGGAAATCATAGATTTCCGTGATGGTTCCCACCGTAGACCGCGGACTTCTGCCGGTCGTTTTCTGGTCTATGGAAATGACCGGGGAAAGTCCGTCTATGAAATCGACCTCCGGACGTTCCATCATCCCCAGAAACTGGCGCGCGTAAGCCGAGAGCGACTCCATGAAGCGGCGCTGACCCTCGGCATAGATCGTGTCGAAGGCCAGGGAAGATTTGCCCGACCCGGAAATGCCGGTTATCACCACCAATCGTTCCCGGGGGATGGTGACGTCGATATTTTTGAGGTTGTGTTCGCGCGCGCCGCGTATGATGATGTGATCTTGCACGGTTGGGGAATTAAATCGCAAAGATTCTAAAAATACGGATTAAGGCGGAAAAAGGCAGACATTTTTCCGCTGGTTGATGGCTGAAGCCGTCGACAACCGGTGACCGACAACCGGCTGCTGACCATCAACCGCGCAAAGAAGAATTTGAATCTGTATTTGTGTCTATATTTCGTATTTTTCTTCCATCATAACCTTTTGTCTGAATCTCTGAAATAAATCAAATCGTGATAAACGGGAAACGACCTGGCCTTGTGAATGAGTCAAACAACGTGAGTTCTAACGGAACAGAGAATTGGACGCCGGAGAGCTGGCGTTCTTTCCCGGCCAGGCAGCTTCCGGATTATCTGGATACGGATGATCTGGAGCGCGTTTTTGAGGAACTTCATACCTATCCGCCGCTGGTCACTTCCTGGGAAGTTGAGGAACTGAAGCAGGAACTGGCAAAAGCGGCGCGGGGAGAAGCGTTTTTGCTGCAGGGCGGCGATTGCGCCGAAACGTTTGAGAACGTGACGTCCGACCAGATCGTGAAGCTTCTGAAGGTACTTCTGCAGATGAGCCTGGTGCTGATCCATGAGTCGGGTCAGCCGGTGATTCGCGTTGGCCGGCTGGCAGGCCAGTATGCCAAACCCCGCTCCAATAATACCGAATGGGTGAATGGAGATGAAATCCTGATTTACCGCGGAGACCTGTTCAATCGCTTTGATGCAACGAACGAAGCCCGTCAATACGACCCCCGGCGCCTTATCGAAGGGTATCACAAAGCTGCCCTCACTCTCAATTTTGTGCGTGCCCTGACCGAAGGCGGCGGATTTGCCGATTTGCATAATCCTGAATACTGGGAACTCGATTTCATGAAGAACAACCGGTATTATGAAGAATACAAGGATATCGTCAATTCGATCAGCCGTTCGGTTCGTTTTGTGGAAAGCGTGGCATCGGGAAAACTGGAGACGCTTCATGAAGCTCATATTTTTACTTCCCATGAAGCGCTGAACCTGTTCTACGATTCGGCCCAGACGCGCCGGGTACCTCACGCTACCGGCTGGTATAACCTGAGCGGACACATGATCTGGTTGGGCAATCGCACCCGCCAGCCCGATGGTGCCCATGTGGAATATTTCCGTGGTATCGAAAACCCCGTAGGAATCAAGATCGGCCCTGGTTACGATGGCGACGAAATCCTGAGGCTCATCGATAAGTTGAATCCCGGCCGGAAAGAAGGGAAGATTGTACTGATCAGCAGGTTTGGAAAGGATAAAGTGGAGGCTGAGCTTCCAAAGTTGCTGCGAGCCGTAGAAAGAGAAGATTTCCGGGTGCTCTGGAGCTGTGATCCGATGCATGGAAATACCGTGACAACCAGCAGCCACATTAAAACGCGCCATTTTGAGGATATCCTTGTCGAAATACAAAAAACATTTGCCATTCACAGGAGTGAGGGTACCCACCTCGGCGGGGTTCATCTCGAATTGACGGGCGAAAATGTAACTGAATGTGTGGGTGGAGCAAACGGCCTGGCGGAAGACGGTCTGAAAAGTAACTATCAAACCTACTGCGACCCAAGGCTTAACTATGAACAAAGCCTGGAGATGGCCTTCCTCATCGCCAAAGAACGAAAGAAAAATAGCTGAGTCTGTTAACCACAACGGTCACGACGTTTTTGTCTTTATAGACATTGTGGAACCTTTGTGAACATTGTGGTTTATTTTTCGGAATGAATGTATAGCTGGGAGACTGAAAAAAATTCAGTCTTGTGACACTCTGGTGACTTGTCCTGACATATTACCTCCCTGATAAGTGTCTGTCTGTCAATAACCGTGCGGAATTGTCACGGAAACCGGCCCGGGAGCCGGAATTTTTGGTGTTGGCATATCTGTTGTTCTGATTGAAAGGAAAATGTTCACTAAATCAGAACCAAAATAAGGAGATAACCATGAGAATTACGAGATTTTCCCCCATCGGGCCGCTTGATATGCCGACATTACCGCGGCGTTTCACTGATGTACTGGATGATTTCTTCAGCGATGCCGTAAAATCGAGCAACGAAGAATCGTTTAAACCGGGAGTCGATATCAGCGAAGATGAAAAGGCGTACCACCTTGAAGTCGTCCTGCCGGGAATGAGTAAAGAAGATATAAGCATCAATCTGGACAATAATCGCCTGACTATCAGCGGAGAACGCAAGTTCGATACCGAGAAGAAGAATAAACAATACCATCTGGTAGAAAGCGGATACGGCAAATTTACCCGCTCGTTTATTCTGAATGACGATGTTCGGGAAGACACGATTGACGCCCGGTTTGAGAACGGCATCCTGAAGATTGATCTCGAAAAGAAAGAAGAAAAGATAGCGAAACAGATAGAGATCAAATAAATAGGAATTTCCGATTATTCCTTATAAAAAGGGGAACGACCTTGGATGTTGTTCTCCTTTTTTAATTTAGAAGCGGCCGCGGAGGCAGCGGATCGCGGAAGAACAATAAAACAGATACGGGTCAAGTTTTTAGAGAAGCAAATTGATTTTAGATAACCTCGTTTTAAGATTACAATAATAGCAACGGAGATTCGAATATGAAACATAATTATTCTAAAGTGATATACGCAACGGCCGCCGTTGTTCTGGCTTTCATGATTATTTTTTTACAGAGCCGAAACTCCGGCTCCGGCACTGCCTATGTGTATCCTGGAGATGCTAATCCACCGGTCAAAAAAACATCGACCAAGATCAAGAGTGCTATTTTAAATTTAGGCGATTCACCTGGAAACAGCGTATTACACGAGTTAAACAATGAGTTGGTAGATATCGCCAGCCGGATCAATCCGTCGGTAGTCACGGTGTTTGTTGCTCAGAAAGTAGAAATACAACGGTCGCCGTTTGATTTCGGCCCATTCAGTTTCTTCGATGTTCCGGGACGTCAGGAAGTCCAGAAGGGGATGGGTTCGGGTGTGATCGTCTCCAAGGACGGATATATATTAACGAATAATCACGTGGTGAAAAAAGCGGACAACATCAAAGTACGATTATACAATGGCAAGCAATTGCCGGCCAAGGTAATCGGAACTGATCCGAAGACGGATATTGCCGTTATTAAGATAAATGCTAAAAATTTGCCGGTAGCCGAGCTGGGAAATAGTGATGACGTTAAGGTAGGCCAGGTTGTGATGGCGGTGGGCAGTCCGTTAAGCAAGACCCTGGTTAATACCGTTACTATGGGTATCATCAGCGCAAAAGGACGGGCAAACGAAGATCTGGCCGATTATTCGGATTACTTGCAGACCGACGCTGCCATTAACCCGGGCAATTCCGGGGGCCCGCTTGTCAATGTGGACGGCAAGGTGATCGGCATTAATTCTGCCATTGCCACCCAGACGGGCGGCTTCCAGGGGATCGGTTTTGCCATTCCGATCAATATGGCTAAAAACATTATGGAGCAGCTGATCAAAAACGGCAAGGTTGTCAGGGGCTTCCTGGGCGTGAATATCCAGCCATTGACGCCTGCCATGGCGAAAGGCTTTGGGGTGGAGAACGCCAGGGGAGGTGCTGTGATCGCACATGTGGAAGACGGTACCCCTGCCGATAAAGCCGGCCTGAAGACCGGCGACGTGATTGTTGCGCTCAATGGTCATAAGATTACAGATTTCAACGAGTTTCGTGGGGATATCGCGAGTACGAAACCCGGCACCGTCGTCACCCTGACCATCTTCCGCGACGGGAAAAAGAAGGATGTGAAGGTTAAACTGGGTGAGATGAGCGGGGAAGAGGCCTCCAATGGATCAAGCAGCACAAAATCGCTGCTGAATTTCACGGTTCATGATATCACGCAACAGCTTGCCCGGCGATATCACCTGGATAACGATGCAGAAGGGGTGGTCGTCACCTCTATTGATAAGATGAGTGCCGCTTACGACGCCGGCCTCAGGGAAGGTGACGTAATTACCTCGGTCGACCGTCAGCGTATTCAAGACGTTTCCGATTTCGACAAAACCCTAAAAGGTGTAAAAAAGGGTGACACTATACTCTTGCGGATCGTCAGGGGCAGCAACATGTTCTTCCTGGCTTTTCAGATATAAAGCCTGTGAGGGAATTTAAAAGACCCCTGTCGGCGAAAAGCGGGCAGGGGTTTTTCATTTCGGTGATCTCGGCAGTTAAATAATGCATTTAACCGGAAATATTGACACATTGGCAACATATTTGCTGTCTGTTCGTGTGCCGGTCGCTTCACAGAGAAGAGAACCGGTACACCGACCGGATCAAATCAGAACGGAATGAATTATAAAGATTATTACAAAATCCTCGGAGTCCCCCGTAAGGCTTCCCAGGATGAAATAAAGAAGGCTTATCGTAAGCTCGTTGCCAAACATCATCCGGATGTAAATCAGGGGAATGAGAAGGCGGAAGCTCGTTTTAAAGAGGTTCAGGAAGCTTATGAGGTTCTCAAAGATCCTGAAAAACGTAAACTGTATGATCAGGCGGGTGCCAATTGGAAACAATATCAGCAGGCAGGTGGAAATGCCGAAAACTTCGACTGGTCACAATATGCCCGTCAGCATGGTGAACGGACGCGTTATACTACCTCCGAAGATTTTAATGACATTTTCGGGAGCGGCGGAGGCGGGTTCTCCGACTTCTTTGAAACCCTGTTTGGCCGCTTCAGCGGAGGAGGTGCGGGCAAACGCTCGCCATTTGGCACAGGATATACCCCGCCACAGCGCGCCGGAAGAGATCTGGAAGCGAACCTGGAAGTTACATTACAGGAAGCTTTTTCAGGCAGCAGCCGTGCTTTTTCTGTAAACGGAGAGCAGGTGCGCGTAAAAATCCCTGCCGGTATCAGCGACGGCAAACGGCTTAAGCTGAAGGGGAAAGGCGGACCGGGGCCGGGAAACCAGCCGCGCGGAGATCTCTACCTGCGTATCGTCATCAAACCGGATGACCGCTTTGAACGCCGTGGCGACGATCTGTATACTGATGTCAGCGTTGATTTATATACGATGATTTTGGGAGGGATGGTGCATGTACCGACTCTCAGCGGAAATATCAAATTGAATGTACCTGAGAATACCCAGAGCGATAAGCTGATGCGCCTGAAAGGGCAGGGTATGCCGAAACTCGGACACCCTGACAGCCGGGGCGATCTGTATGTCCGGCTGAAAGTACAACTGCCGTCCCGCCTTACCACCCGTGAAAAGGAGCTGTTCCGGGAACTGGCTAAACAACGTACCGGTTAAAAGTTGGGGATTTGTTCAATGACCAATCCTGAATAGGGTTGGCTTTCCTCGTTACGAAGCTCCGCTTTCGGCACAAGATGAAGATTCGGGTTTATTCAGGATTGAATTGGCAAATCGCCAATCCCTCGAAAACCTTCAACTAACCACCTGGCATGACGTTCTGGTCCGGGTCCTGCCGGTAACGGCAGATGACACCTGCAAAATAGTCAGATAAGATATATTGGTACAAAGTGTGTACAGGTAAAGGTTAAACAAAAAACAGATTAAGAGCTTTCAAAAATATGAATTTCAATAAATTTACTATTAAAGCACAAGAGGCGGTACAGGCGGCCCTGGAACTGGCAGCCGGCAGCAACCAGCAGGCCGTTGAACCTCTTCACATCCTTAAGGTAATGCTTTCCGACCCTGAAAGCGTGGCTGTAACAGTACTTAAGAAGATGGGGATTCCCGTAGAACGCGTGGCGGATGAACTGCAGAAGCAGATCGCCAGGCTTCCGGTTGTAAAAGGGGCTTCGGTTTCCGGACAATATCTCTCAAATGAAACCGGGGAGATATTCGATAAAGCGCGAAAAACAGCCGGCGAGATGGGAGATGAATATATCAGCTCCGAGCACATTTTGGTGGCTATGGTTGAGAGTCAGGGAGAAGCGGGCCGCATTCTTCGGGGCGAAGGGCTCAACAAACAACGGACCCTTGAGATCCTTCAGGAAGTCCGGGGATCGCAAAAAGTGGATGACCCGAATGCGGAAAGCCGTTATCGGGCATTGGAACGCTATGCCCGCGACCTTAACGAACTGGCTGAGAAGAACAAGCTGGATCCGGTAATCGGGCGGGATCAGGAGATCCGCCGTGTGATGCAGATCTTAAGTCGTCGTACGAAGAATAACCCCGTTCTGATCGGCGAACCCGGCGTGGGCAAGACGGCAATTGCCGAAGGGCTTGCCTCCAGAATTGTTAAAGGAGATGTGCCCGAAGGGCTTAAATCCAAGCGGGTCGTTGCCCTTGATATGGGAGCACTGATGGCAGGGACCAAGTTTCGTGGAGAATTTGAGGAGCGCCTGAAGGCGGTTGTAAAAGAGGTCATGAACTCCGACGGGCAGATCATCCTGTTTATCGACGAAATTCACACCCTGGTAGGTGCCGGTGCTACGGAGGGTTCCATGGACGCCGCGAACATCCTGAAACCGAGCCTTGCGCGTGGCGAGCTCCGTGCAATCGGGGCAACGACACTCTCCGAGTATCGCAAATACATCGAAAAGGACAAGGCTCTGGAACGCCGCCTGCAGACGGTCTACGTCGGGGAACCTTCCGTTGAAGATACCATCTCCATCCTGCGGGGTCTGCAGGAGCGGTATGAGATCCACCACGGTGTACGTATCACCGACGGCGCCGTGGTCGCAGCTGCCGAACTTTCGCACCGCTATATCACCGATCGTTTTCTGCCTGACAAGGCGATCGACCTGATTGATGAGGCGGCATCCCGTCTGCGTCTGGAAATCGATTCCATGCCTGAAGAGCTGGACAGCATCGATCGTCAGATCCGGCAGCTCGAAATAGAGCGTGAAGCCCTCAAACGCGAAAACGAGGCGGCCAAGACCGAGGTGATCAACAAGGAGCTTGCCGATCTGGGCGAGCAGCGCGATATGCTGTCGGCCCACTGGCAGACAGAGAAAGATCTCATCCAGAAGATACAGGGAGTAAAGCAGGCGATTGACGCCACTAAAATTGAGGCGGAAAAAGCCGAACGGGCCAGCGAGTACGAACGGGTCGCCGAGCTTCGCTATGGTACGATAAAAAAACTGGAGCAGGAACTTGAGGAAGCCAAGGGAAAGCTGGCTGAAATCCAGAAAGACCGTGCATTACTTAAGGAGGAAGTCGGAGCCGAGGATATCGCCGACATTGTTTCGCGATGGACCGGCATCCCCGTCAATAAAATGCTGCAAAGCGAACGGCAGAAGTTGCTGAATATGGAAGATGAACTGCATAAACGCGTGATCGGTCAGGATCCGGCCATTCAGGCGGTTTCGGATGCTGTCCGTCGTTCGCGTGCCGGTTTGCAGGACAGTCAGCGGCCTATTGGCTCATTCATTTTTCTCGGGTCGACGGGAGTGGGCAAAACCGAACTGGCCCGTTCTCTTGCCGAATATCTGTTCAACGACCAGAATGCTATGGTGCGCATCGATATGAGTGAGTACATGGAGCGCCACAGCGTGAGCCGCCTAGTGGGAGCTCCTCCCGGCTATGTAGGCTATGAAGAAGGCGGACAACTGACAGAGGCGGTGCGCCGCCGGCCCTATTCCGTACTTCTCCTTGATGAAATCGAAAAAGCACACCCTGACGTGTTTAACATTCTGCTTCAGGTGCTCGACGACGGCCGGTTGACCGACAACAAGGGCGTAACGGTCGATTTCCGCAATACCATCATTATTATGACCAGTAATATTGGTTCTCATCTCATTCAAAAGAAGGTGGAAGCATCGAAGGGTGAGATGAGTGAGGAAGAATATGATGACCTGAAACGGGAATTGATGGACACGCTCAAGCGAACCATCCGTCCCGAGTTTCTGAATCGTATCGACGATATTATCATCTTCCATACGCTTAGCAGGAGGGATATCCGGGCCATTGTGGATATCCAGTTGCAGCGTGTGTTCAGGATGCTCGAGAAGAACGAGGTGAAGCTGAATGTCTCCGATACCGCCCGGGAATGGCTGGCTGCCAGAGGGTATGATCCGGTATACGGAGCCCGCCCGTTGAAAAGACTGGTACAGACCGAGCTCGTAAATCGACTGGCGAAGTTGCTATTGAGCCGCGAAGGCGAGGGTCCGGCCGAGTACGAGGTAACCGTTTCTAAAGACGGTGAACATCTGGAGTTTCTGGAAGTCTTTAAAGACGTTTCGGCCTGGGCCGATTAAGCGGCCGTTTCACCGTATCTGAAATATCTCTGAAAGCCGGTTCCGTAAAGGGACCGGCTTTGTTTATTATATGCCGGTTCTTCGTGTGAAGGAGGAACCTGCAAACTTTTTCCATCTTTTTTGTAACAAAAAGCGGATTAGTGTCTCTTATAGGGTACTGATACGAGATATAGTCGCAGTGAGGGAGATCAGGCCCTTAAGGCGTTAACACGTAACGTATTCCAGGCGAGGAAGTTACAATGAATAAGATACTACCGGCAAGAGCGGTTAAACATTTGCTGGAACACATCAAAGAAGTTAAAACCGTTGAAGAATGGGCGTCGTCCTGCGGTTATAGCAGGTCGTATTTTATCCGGCTGGTTCACGGGCGGTTCCATCATACCCCCGAATTTATCCTGCGTTGGATCCGTGTGATGAAGGTAGCCCGGGAATTTCACGAAAATCAGGAAGAAACCTGCTATGCGGTAGCTCTCAAGGCAGGACTAAATGATGATGTCGGGCTGAATTATTTCGTCAAACGTCATCTGGGCGTTACATCGACTATTCTTCGCTCTATGATGGAAGACTCCGGGCACTACCAGGGATTGCTGGAAACTGTGAGCAAAGAGGTGGGGCTGCCCCTGCACGAGTTTCCGGATTTCCGGCCGGTATATGACGGTCCCAGACAAATGGTAGCCTGAGTTCATTTTTACTACCAAAGCATTACAATGACAAAAAATCATATTTATCCGGACGACAGAGTCTTGTTATAAAAAACTGCTTACCCAAAAACCCCAAACACCTAAGCCGTGTCTGTTGATTTTCGGACACGGCTTTTTTATGCCAGCAGGTATTCCGGATTAAGGATTTTCAGGTCGTCAGTGACAAAATGGCGGCCCTGCCTTATAAGTTCGCCATCCAGATAAACATCGGCTCCGATGCAGACCAGGTCCCAATGAATACTGCTCTTGTTTCCATTAGGCGCCACTTCATAATCCTGCCCCAGGGTCAGGTGGTTGGATCCGTAAATCTTTTCATCAAACAGGATATCGTACATCGGGCTTTCAATGACGGGATTTGTCCCGAAGCTGAATTCACCGAACCGGCGGGCTCCTTCATCCGTATCGAGAATGTCGGAGAGAGCGTCGTTGTTCGAAGAATCGAAATCCGTGACCACCCCGTTTTTTACGGTCAGCTGAACGAACTCAAATGGTTTTCCCTGATAGACACTGGGGGCATAACGGATAGTTCCGTTCACGGAGTCGAGGAGAGGCGATGAGAAGATCTCTCCGTCCGGGATGTTGCGTTCCCCAAAGCAGGGAATCCATGGTTGTCCCTCGACAGATAGCGTAATATCCGTACCTTCTCCTTTCAGATGCACTTCTTTTGCCTTCTTCAGCCGTTCTTCAAGCGGTTTCATGGCTTCATGAAGTTTCTGATAATCAAGGAGACAGGCTTTATAGAAGAATTCCGTGAACCGCCCGGTCGGCATCCGGGCATTCATAGCGAACGCGGGCGAAGGATAACGCATGATACACCATTTAGTGTGATTCACACGCTCGTTAAAATGAACAGGAGTGAGGAGCTCGTCCGCATACGCTTTGTTGGCTTCCCGGCTCACAAGAGCGTTTTCGTAAATGTTTTGCGTGGATCGAATGCCCACGAACGCATCCATCTGCTTCATGAGCGGCAGCTGATCCGTTTCCGCCTGATGTTTCCAAAACTCGCGGTTGCCGCCTTCAATGAGTATCCTGTCGATCTCGGAATCCTGAATGCGGATGAATGGATTCGCTTTACGTTCACGGGCGACCTGAACTACAGCACGAGCCAGGCCAATGCCTTCGAGGCCGTTTAGCTGGATGAGAATGTTTTCCTGCTCCTTGAGCGAAATGCTGAAAGTGAGAATATTGGTGGCCAGTTGATAATCATCATCAGAATAAAGCATGGTAAAAAAATAAGAGAGGGTTAATTAGGAGGATTATTATATTCACAGTTTTCAAAATCTTGCATAAGAATGTAGATTTTTAACCATCAGCTTCGGGAGCATCTGACTGCAACCGAAAGCCCGGGACGTGGCTAAAAGTCTGGAAGAAACAAAAGGTGCGTGAGCTTATCTTTTGGTGACGTCCTCAAGCATGGCGCGCCCGGGCAGATTAAACACCTGGTCGCACCCGTCAAGATCGGCCGGATCGTTGCTCGCCAGAAATAGAAGCCGGTTCATGCCTCTGCATTCATCGACGACAGCCTGCAGGATTGCCCGTCCGGCCTCGTCCAGATTGGTGGCAGGTTCATCCAGAATCAGCACCTCAGGATCCGGCAACAGTGCAGTGGCAAGGCGCAGGCGCTGCTGTTGTCCGGAAGAAAGCTGCCCGAAAGGCCGATGCAGAGCCCGAGAAAGTCCGACACGACCCAATAACTGTTGCAATATTCCATCATAAAGTTTTAAGTTTCGAATACGGACAAGAAACCGTAGATTCTCAAGACAACTGAGTTCGGTGTACAAATTGATATAAGGAGCGGCATAGCCGAGGCGGGAACGCAATTCGCTTGCCGAAAGCTTGCGCTTGCCATCGATCCATTCCACCGTCCCCTTGTCCGGACGCACGAGGTAAGCCAGGCACTTAAGAAGCGTCGACTTGCCTGACCCATTTGGACCTGCGATGCCTGTAACGCCCGTTTGAGCGTTTAAGGAAACGCCCCGGAATACAAGGACGTTGTTATAATGTTTTGCCAGATTCCGGACGTATAATTTTATCATTACCAAAGGTAAGAACCCATGCACAAATGACCAATAAAATGGTCTGGTATAATATATTTTCAAATTTTCTCAAGAAAAACCGACGCCATGCATCATATTATCGATCACATCACCGACGAGCTGCTGACGCGCCTGCCTTCACATTCAGACGCTTATACTCTTGAAGATCTGCGAAAGGCCGGATTCCCTCTTTTCCTTATTGAAAAAATTCATATCGAATTGCTGAGGAACCTTTCCGAATCCATCACCCTGCCGGAAACGGATTGGGGGAGTATGAAAAGCGAGCGGGTCCATGCCGCCTGGCAGACCTTCCTGGCCACCATAGAGACGGAGGTCCTCCTGCCGGACAGCTACAAGCGTTCTGTCATTGAAAACGCCGTTGATGAAGTGACCGGACAACTGGTGACCCCCCGCCGGAAATTGATGGAACTTATTTTCGGTACCTCCGAAACGGTTCGTGCAGAGGAAATAAAAAAGCGGTCGCGCGAGTTTGTCGTCTATCCCTACCTGGGACGGGCACTCATGCGGTATCTGGAGCGGAAGAATCAACCGGAGATCGACAAAACAAAGGCGGCATTGGTTCTTGCCCAGGTAGATGAACGCATGACCGGCGGTTATACGCCGCTTAAATGGTGTCAGTTGCTGGAGCCCTGGTTCGAATTGATGGGAGACGAGATTGACACCACCCTGGTACGCCGCTTCTTTGATGATAAGGCGATGGCCGGAAAAGTATTGTCTTTTGAATCGGCCCCGGATCAGATTGACCGTGCGGGATTTATTGAATTGCTGACAGCCGAACGAAGTCATGATGATCATGGACAGGAGGGAAAGCCGGTCGTTTCCTCAAATCCTCCTGATAAAAAACCGGCGACCGGGGAGGTCCGGGACCGGGAAAATGAGGAGGAAGAAGTGATCTTTACCCTCCGTGACAAAGCATTGTCAGCCCCGGATTCCGGGAAAGAAAAACAAGCGGCCCGGGGCAAGAAAGAAAATGAGGAAAAAACGGACAAAGAACCGGCGCCGGATTCGCTTCAGCAGAAGGAAGGAGAGGAAAATATCCCGATCTGGCAAAAATTTCTGAGTGCCGACGTACAGGAGGAGGACCGGCTCCTGCATAATTCTGTCGCAAGAAAGGATGAAAAACAACTGGCGGAAGAGCGGCAATCGTTGCTGGATACCTTTGTTCAGCCAGAGATCGAACAGGAAGAGCAGACCCGCGACACAGAATCCGCCGCGGCCAAACCGTTTAATGAGGTAAGAAAGCTTTTAGAGGACAAGGAGAAGGCGTTTATCCGTCATATCTTCAATAATGACAAATCTTCCTACGAAGAAACAGTAGACCGGCTGGACAAGATTAATAACTGGCGCGAAGCCAGCGGGTACCTTTACCGCCAGGTGTTCAAGCAACAGGGAGTCAGCCTCTATTCTGATGAAGCTATTGAGTTCACAGACCGTCTGCAACGGTGGTATCAGAAGAATTCGTAAGGTGAAAAAACGACCTGCAGGTGTGGCGCCATAAAAAAGCGTCGCCCCTATTCATCACAATAGTATTCCTTTCTTGTGATCCGAAGATCTGCCTCTATCGCGACATAAACCGACACGTGAGTACCGCCGGTTGGAAAAAGGCGCCAAAGCCTTCGTCTGGGAGGTACTTCCTGAATCAATATTTTGGCAGGGACGGATCTACTTCGTCGGCCCAGGCATTGATGCCGCCCGTCAGGTTTTTGATCTTCCGGAAACCGGACTGTCGCATGAAGTCGACCGCTTTTGCACTGCGTGCGCCGCTCCGGCAGTGAACAACGATCTCATCACTGGTATCCAGCTCGGCAATCCGTTCAGGCAGTTCTCCTAATGGGATAAGCTTGCTGCCTTCTATCCTGGAAATTTCGTATTCCTCCGGGTTCCTGACATCCAGGATGAAGATATCTTCTCCCTGATCGAGCTTTGTCTTTAATTCGTGTGGAGTGATTTCCCAGCCGGCGCCAAGGTCTTTTGCTTCTTCCTCTTCCCCCCGGATTCCGCAAAACTGCTCGTAATCAATCAGTTCAGTGACAGTCG
>CAZNHE010000060.1:0-3149 GCA_964572735.1 uncultured Chitinophagales bacterium
CCTGTGACATTAGACGACGGCACCTGATTTATTTTAGCTCCGCTTATTGAAACAACCGAACCGGTTACCGCTTCCTTGCGCTGGGTACCGTAACCCACCACTACCAGTTGCTGTCCGCTAATGACCTGTTGTTGCAGCTTCACGTTAATAGTGGAGCGGGCGTTAATCGGTATAACCTGCTGCTGATAACCAATGTAAGAGAACACCAGCGTATCTGTGGATGAAGAGGCATCCACGGAATAGTGCCCATTGGCATCGGTAGCGGTACCGTTTGTGGTGCCCTTTATAACCACGTTAACCCCGGGAAGAGGTTCGCCGGAACTGGCATCGGTAACCTGGCCGGTAACGGTAAACTGGATGCTCTGAAAGATCTTTTTCCGGGCACTTTTCTCACGCGGATAGATAACATAGGCGCTGGTCCCGATTTTGGTATAACCCAGATTGAGCCGGGTGAGGAGCCTCGCCAGGTTTTCGCCCGGGTTATCCTTAAGAAGCGCTTTCGGCTGCGGACCGTATTTATTTCGTACAGTACCGTCTTTATAGAAGAACATCACACTATATTTGTGCTGCAAATACTTAAGGATGTTCTCGAGCGGAACCTTTGAATCGGTCCGTGACGATCCGAGCGACAGCTGGCCGTTCAATGCCACCGGACCCAACATTTTCGCCGGTTTCATTATCTGGGCATCCAGCTTTTGGAAGAGTGGCGACTCAACCCAGCATAATATAGTTAACAGCACGAGGAATTTTGTAACTCGACGCTTCATAGTGATTTATTTTTAAGGTTTTGGATCAAACGGTTTTTCCGGTTTGCTTTACCGGCCGATATAGATTACTTCACCCTCCGGGCCCTGTTGCTGATGAACAGGAACCCTGAGAGCTTTGCTGAGAGCTTTCTCCAGAACATCCAGATTGTTATTCCTTAATGAACCGGAGAGTCTGCTATCCTGCAGGTTTTTATTAACAACCACCTGTACACCATAGGTATTCTCGATCCGTTGTACCACCTGGGATAGCGGGGTATGATCATAAATCAGTTTGTCGGTGGTCCAGGAGGTATATACTTCCGGATCCACCCGGCGAACTTCAATATGATTATCGCCTTGTTGAAAGAGGGCCAGCTGCCCGGGCTGCATCACGTAAGGATCATCCTTTGAAGAAGAATTACCTTTCTTAACCCTGATACTGACTTTTCCCTCAACAAGGGCTACTTTCGTTTCTTCTGAATTGGTATTTACCGAAAATTGTGTTCCCAAATCGATGATCGTGCCGTCTTTGGTATGCACCCTGAATATCCGCTTACTATTACCGGTCAGGTGAGATATGGAGAAATAAGCTTCTCCCTTCAGCCATACATCCACTTCGCCTGCATGTTGCGCGGAGGAAGAGAATGAGAGTTTCGAATGGGCATTAAGAACAATTCTGGAGCCGTCGCTCAGCCTCAGGATGCTCTTTTGCCCGTAGCCGGTTTGGAATTCCTGAACATTAGCCAGTTTTCCGGAGGATATGGAGGTTTCCTTTTTTTGCTGAAGCGGAGTAAACAGGAAAAGAATTCCTATAAGCAACACGATACCTGCGGCTATGGCGATATAGAGAGGAGCGGCCCTGCGCTGGTATTTTGAGAAATTCCACTCTTCATTCCTGTTTTTTGCGAGATGTTTAGCGGCATGTTTAAATCGCCTCAATTCGTGGAAACGATCGGGCGGCACCGGTTCGCCAGCCCTTATTCCCTCAATCAAAACTCTTGCCTCCTTTGCCAATGCACGGTTGTCCGGACTCCGGGAAATCCAATCTTCCCAATAATGCGATTCTTCTGAATTACCATTTCCTATAACCCAGCGAACAAAAGAAACGTTATCCAACAACTTTTGCAGATCTCGTAAATCAGCCATTAACGCGGTTCTCTATTACATTTCCTACGCTCTGATAACCGGCTGTTATCATGCTTTCACCTATAAAGAAACACTGCTGCCCGGCTTATACCGGGGGGATGTGAAAAAAAATTGCCTGTTACGAACGCTTGTCGGACACCCCTGTGGTCCCCTCAAGGGGACGTATGGGGCCGGCAGTTGCCACGCACTTTCAAAGTGCGTGGCAACTCTCCACTCCATCTGAAATCGAAAATCGTTGTTCCTTGTTCTTAAATCCTTCATCTGATTAGCGATTAACGAACAGCGATTTTAGATTTGCGAAGTCAAACCCACTAAATTAGTTGCTCCTTAGCAACTATTTAAGCGTCTCCCGTAGTTTGTGAATCGTTTCATGGGCGATGTTGCTGACTCTCTGGTAGGTAATGCCCATTATCTCCGATATTTCTTTATTGTTGTATCCTTCATAAAATTTAAGGAAGAGTACCTCCCGCTGCCGGTCGGAGAGCGTTAAAAGAGACTCATCGAGGGATTTTTGCTGTTCACGGTGCATCTCCGCCCTGATAATTATTTCATCTGCCGCGGCAACTTTTTGATGGGCATCCACTGCATATTCATAATTTCGCTTTTCCCGCGAGTCGTATTGCTCAAGCTGGCGCAACAGGATTCTTCTCAGTGAAATGATAAGATATTTTTTTACCGAGACCGCCTGTTCGAGAGCATAAGGGCGTTTCCAGAGCCGGAGGAAGAGTTCCTGAATGCCGTCTCTGACCGCCTCTCCACTGGAATTAATTTTCAGTCCGTACCGGTAAAGATCCCCGTGGTGACGCAGGAACAACTCGGAGATAGCCTCTTTATCACCCGATAAAAAAGATTCCCACAACTCTTCGTCGCTCGGGTCACACTTTCTTTCCCTATTCCATACAAGCAAAAACAACAATAACGCCACCCTGCTATAAAAAATTTCCTGGCATTAATTCTACAGATGCTACAAAAGCAACGGCCGGAAGCCCTGCTCTGAATATTCATAAAAGCGGCTTATAAATCCAGTTAAAATTTAAGCCGCCATCAGAATTTTAATGGTTCTCCATCGTCGCTACCGATAAAGGTCCACAGCTATCCTTTTGCAAAATCCTACCTATATCTCTTATCCCTGCTATTAATATAAGTCATGTAAGATTGAAAAAACACAAAAAATGGCAAGGGTTGCCGATAATTCGAGTTTCCGACTATCGGGAAATGGACTTGTCGGAGTGAAATATCTGTTCCATAAATCCTGCC
>CAZNHE010000060.1:3249-8359 GCA_964572735.1 uncultured Chitinophagales bacterium
ATCCCTGCGGGATGGCACCGGGCTATGGGTGAATGAGGGTGGCATCTATTAATTATTGCCTGTCGTATATGTTCCTTCCCAGGACATCGGTGCTTTCAGTGGTGGAGGCTCACCACAAGTACCGAACAATAAATCTTTCGCTGCCGCAACATGAGAAGATCACTCTTTAATGGTAAAAAACCTTGTGCTGGTGGTTGTATGGCCGTTATCTCCTCTACGGGCCGTTGCCGTTAGTTTGTAGCGGCCGGGTTTCTGGGGGAATGTAAGTTTGAACAGGTACGATTTGGAGGAGACATCGAGAACTTTATATGGATGATGTTTTTGTACGACCACATTTCCCTTTTCATCCGATACTTTAACGTCAAGCCGGCCGGAATCGGGCTTGTATTCATCGTTGACGAGCATTACGGCGAATTTGTACTGCTCGCCGGGTGTTAGCGCCGTCTGCCAGAAATTCAGGTATACACCCAATGGCTTGAAGGCCTCCTTCAGGTATTTTTCAAAAGCGGGATCGACAATCAGGTGATCGACATCCTTAAAAATATCCCCTGTGGCACTGCCCGGATAGTCGCCCGTAAGGTAAACGAAATGCAGCACCCCGGCATAGTTGCGATGGGCACGGAAATATTCGGTTTCTCCCGCGTACATATAGGCTGAAAATTCCCGCCGTTCCTGATTGGTGCAACCCGGACAAAGAAGCTCCAGTTGTTTTCGGGATGCCGTGCCTGCCGTGCCGTCTCTCCGGGTGAACCACCAGCCATATTCATTTAAAATGGTAGCATGATTGGATGGAAACGGTACATTCCGGGTTCCGTTGGGTGCAACGGTTTCCTCATAAAACTCCATCTTCCAGGCGGCAATTTCTCCCCGTTTAGAGGTAAACCGCAGGTAATGATGATCCTCAATCGGGTCATTTTCACCTTCCGGCAGATTATAGCCGTTATCCCACGGCCGGTTCGACAGATCGAGATGCCGCACGGCCTTAATAATCTTTCCTGTTACCGGTCCCCTGTATTCATTGCAGATATCCCAGATGACCACACTGGGATGATTCCACGAATCCCGCATATAGTCCACAACCACATCTTTGAAAGTTTTGGGATCCCAATAAGGCTGAACTCCCCAGTTTTGCATTTCATATTGAATCAGGATGCCGTTTTCGTCGGCTACGTCCAGCCAGTGCTCGGGGACAAGGCCCACGTGTGTACGAAACGTGTTCCAGTGGAATTCTTTGGGGATGTCCACCAGAAGCCGTTTCACCCACTCTGGATCCCAGGGTTGTTTTCTGCATAATGAATCGTCAAAAAATCGATGCAGCGCGATGTTGGATCCGCGCATATAAAAAATTTTGTTGTTCAGATAAGCTTTTCGCGTCCGGGTATCAAAACGAAATTCCCGCATTCCAAAACGGGTTGTCAGGTTATCCCCGCCGGTTTTCACCTCAACCGTATATAGAAACGGGTCCTTCGGCGACCACAGATGCTGATGTGGAACGGATATTTTCTCTGTGATAATTGTGCTTCCATTTTCGGAGATCCTTATCCCCTTTCTTTCGAGCGAAGCCACTTCTTTCCCCGATTTCCATTCTCTGACAATATAAGCGACATCTATCGTTCCCCCGCCTTTGAAATCAGCTATCCGGGCCTGAACGGTAATTCCGGAACGGTCGATATCCGGGGCGACCTGCACCGATTGGATGAAAGGATTATTGGAGGAAATAACGGAAACATCATCCCAGATACCGGGCGTCCAGCAGCGCTTGTCTTCATCCTTGCCCGAATACATCCAATAAGGTAATACGCCCGGATGTGCCCCGATGCGAATCACAATCTCGTTGGCCTGATTGAACCTCACGAACCGGGTAATATTATAGAACGCGGCAGTGGTATTGCTCAGGTTTTTTCCTACATAATGACCGTTGAGCCAGACCGCCGATCCAAACTGGGCTTTATTGACTTTCAGCATGACGACCTCTTTACGACCGGTCAGGGTGAAAGTGCGCCGGTACCAGAAGTAATTTCGTTTTTGCAGGGCAATACCGATGTCTTTGGGATCCTTTATATCATATTTCCCCTGATTCGGGTTGCCATCGTACCTGTTGTAATCGTAGGAAACGAATCGGTCGACATTGGCAAAGGCAGGCTCCGAGGTTCGCACCAGTCCGGGCACATCCACTTTATGACTATAGTGCCGGGGCATGGCCAGGGAGTCAATGCTGTCCTCGATCTGCCAGGAGCCGTCCAGGGAAAGAACCGTTCTCTGGGCAAAGCTTTGAGAAGCCATAAACAGCAAAAAACACAGGCAGATAATTTTATTCATCTTCATTTCCGGATAATACGATTCCTATTGAGTATACTTAGTATACCAAGTTAGAATAAAATCTGGCATGCTCAAAACGGACAGGCTTTTTGCCGGATAAGGTTTGAGGATCCACCGGGCGGATCCCGTGCATCATAGCGGCGAATATCGAATCCGTGCTCGTGATCGTATTGGTTTTCTCCGATCCACCGGAACGAAATACGAGCACCCTCCGATGGATCGGAGGGTGCTCGTATTCTCTGACTTGTCACCAGGAATGGGCGATGTCCCGGTCATCCCCATCAAAAGCTCTGATCCGTTGCCTGATCTATTTTCCGGTCGGACAATCCCCGAACGTTCGAAATTTGGAAGTTCTTCACGTCTTTCAGAGTGAATATCGGCACATCGGGCACTTTCGGCACGTTTACATAATGCAGATCGATATCACTTGCATCCGTGAACAGGAATGCAGGCCGTTCGTCTTTTTTCATCGTACTGATCGTGATATTGCTGAACCGGATTCCGTCGGCGTGACGCACGTAAAACCCATACGCCGGCAGTGTGCCGAACATGGTCGGCTCGGGATAACCGTCTTCTTTTTCAGGAACCTGAATATTTGCCTGATCTGCCGTACCACCGCCTCTGACCAGGAACCGGATATCATGAATATCCACATCCTCAATATTATGGCCGGGTATGCCGCTGATGGTCGAAGCGGCGCGCGAGGTGGAATTGTAGACTACGATATTGCCGATATTCACGCGCTTCATCGTTCCTATCTTCAGGCTGTCCGGACCCCGCATCCGGCTTCCGAGGCGCAGAAAAATAGGCATATTGACGATATCCCGCATGGTGATATTAGAAACGGTGACGTCTTCCAGGTCGCCGCCATCCACGGTTTCCAGGGCCAGCCCGCCACAGTGGTCGAACACACAATTGGTGATGGTAATGTTTTTGAATCCGCCGTTCGATTCGGTGCCGCATTTAATTCGTCCGGTGCGGGGAACGCGAAAATCGGCGGGGTACAGCCGAAAAGTTCCATCCAGTACCGAACCCAGCACATAATCTCCGCTGACCATACAGTTGGTGATGGTCACGTTCTTCGTATCCTGCACATGACCCAGCGCAAAGCTGCTTTTCAGCACGATGGCATCGTCCCAGGGGGAATTCACCGTGGTGTTGGAGATGCGCACATTCTGGCAGGCATCCACGTCGATGCCGTCGCGGTTGGTATCGATTATGAGATTGTCGATTGTCAGGTTATTAACGCCGGTTGCCAGGATACCGAAATGCCCGCCCCTGTAGATAGAGAAATCCCGCAGGATCACGTTATGACAATTCTTCAGAGCGATGGCCTTATTTCCCAGACCATGAGGCAAATGATCGCGGCGATCCAGATCACGTGAGAGTCCTTTGCCGTCGATGAGCCCCGGACCCAGGATGGAGATATTGTGCAGGTTTTCACCCCAGATCAGGCTGTTGTGGAAATGACTGTGACCGAAATCCTGGTACATATCCCATTTGTAGGGTTCGGGAGCGTCGTAAACGGTGGTGTCGAATGCCGCCAGGATAGTAGCACCGGACTGCAGGTAAAGTGAAACGTTGCTTTTCAGATGAATGCTGCCCGAAAGGTAGGTTCCCGCCGGGAAAATCACCGTGCCGCCGCCTGCCAGGGCCGCTGCGTTGATCGTTTTGTTGATCGCCGGGCTGTCGAGGGTCTTGCCGTCGCCGGCCGCCCCATAATCTTTCACATTAAAGATGCTTGCTTTGGCCGGCGGCAGCATCGCAGGCGGAGCCGCATTTTCCCGACCGATTTTGGTGGAAGCACAAGCCTGCGCCATTATCATTATAAGGATAAACCCAAAGATGGATAAAATGCCGGCGTTCGGGTAATTTGATCGTTTGGTAGCTATCATGTTATTCAAATATTGGGTCCCTATGGGACCGGTTGGTATTTCGTTTTTTGAATCTACAAAGATTTTGTCCCTATGGGACATTTTGTGTGACATTGTACAAAATTGGGCACCGACAAAACCTGTAAATATCATGTCCCATATGGTAAATCCATTTTCCTACTTCACATAGGTCTACAAAGATCTTGGCCCTGCGTGACGTTTCGCTGATATATCGGGGTATAAGACCCGTTGCCCGAAGATCATACATCTATACGACCGATCCATCTGCCTTTCAGCGTCCCGTAGGGACGAAATCTTTGTAGAAAAACAGATTGACCCATTTTCACGTCCCATCGGGACGTAATATTAAAAATATTCCACCGGCATAAATAAATAACGCTGGTCATATGGGACATCAAATTTATCCAAAAGCTCTGTATATTCGTCCAAGAATGTTTTCTTTTTATGATGTCTTTTCTGATTCATCACCTATCGATAAACCTGATCAAGCTGGCTTCTTGCATACGAAAAAGCGCCAAATCCTTGTTGCCAGCGAAAGGTTCCGTCTGCCGATTTTCGGCTGTTGATCCATTTCGATGAATCCCCTTTTACATCCTGCATCAAATCAGACATCGATTGGGTAGGATGTAATCCGACAAATACATGCAGGTGGTCGGGCATGCCGTTAATAGCAATCAATTTATGTTTATGATTTTGGACAATACCGGTGATGAATTTATATAATTCCTGTTCCCATCCCGATTGTATAAGACTTCTCCGGTTTGCAACCGCAAATACGAACTGAATATAAACCTGGGTATAGGTATTTGCCATTTTCACAAATATTGGGTCCCTGCGGGACCGGTTGGTGTTTCGATGTTTCGATTTCTACAAAGATTTTGTCCCTGCGGGACATT
>CAZNHE010000060.1:8459-18082 GCA_964572735.1 uncultured Chitinophagales bacterium
TACAAAGATTTTGTCCCTGCGGGACATTTTGTTGATACATCGCGGCGCAATGCACAATGCCCGAAGATTGCCGAACATCATACCTTTATGCAATCGATCCATCTGCCCTTACTCGTCCCATAGGGACGAAATATTAAAAACATTCCACAGGTTTAAACAGATAACGTTGGTCATACGGCAAGCGTCAGGCTCATCAGTCCGATCACGACATCGTTTGCGGTGGCTTCGAGTTGTAATTTCTTCAATTTTTTCTCCGGATTCAGCGGCAGATCCCATACCGTTGCCGCGCCTCCTTCAATCGCATAATCCGTCAATCCTTTGATCGAGGTATAATCCCTGAAATCGCGGGTAATGAATCCTGTTTTCAGGTGTACCCTGACCGGTTTCGGCGCATTCAGTGAAAACGCATATTCGTCAATATAATAATCCTGCTCGATTGGCCACCATGTTTCAGGATTTCTGAGTTCAAGCTGAATCCGGCTGCCGCCCTGATATTCGATACTTATCCGTCCGTTGACAAACCGGCTTTGCATCGGATTGGTCGAGCCCGCCATCAAAAAATATGCATGAGATGCCGATCCGGATAACGGAACCGACACCTCTTCGGGGTAATTATCCCACCGAGACGTAAAGATGATATTCTTTGCATTCTGACTGCCGGGAGTCCTGAACGGAATGCCCTGCGGCAACACAAATTGATTTGCCGGCCCCGCCAATTTCCGGAGTCCCGAGTCGTCGATATCCGCCTGGGCGAGCGGTGAACACCAGTTGCCGATTCCCTGTGTGGGCAACTGCAGTGTCGGATAAGGCGGGCGCGGCGTCAGGTACTTATTTTGGAAGATACTGGTCACTTTGTCATTAAAATGCCCTGAAATATCAACCGTATCGAGCCGCACCTCCGGCGGGCATTTCAAATCCCAATTAATAACACTCCCACCAAACCCTTTTCCATTTTGCGTGGTAATCGTTACAAAATTCGTACCGGGCAGTATTCCCCTATCAGCAATAAATTCGGCAGATTCACTCTGGGATTTCGACCGGATTTGCCGGCTGAATTTACTCCTCCCGTTTGAAACAGAGATTTCACCGCTGATTTGTGAAGCCGCATTGTTTCGTATTCTGAAATGCAACTCATTCCGATCCTGCGTCTTCGAAGGCAGCACTTCCACCGGATTTCGTACTTCCAGGCAGACCGGGTGCCACCAGATAAACTCGTTCTGCCGGATTTTTACAAAGAAGGTCCGGTGGCCGGCCTTTCCAACAATCCTGCCCGACAACCTGTGTGACGAATTTTCGTTTTTATCCTCCAACCTTTCTCCGGAGAGTATTTTTTGAGGATCATGGATTTTCAGGAAGACGGCCCTGCCCGCCTCCATACGTAAAAGATCGCCCAAAGCTGTAATTTCGGGTGATTTGACGGCCTCCGGCGGATCACCCGACCATGCTATCTCTATTTCATATTCGGTTTGTGGTCGCGCAAAAATCTCCAGGAGAGGCCGGCCCACCGCCTGATCCACATTCTTCCACGGAACATTTTGTCCATTGATCTTCACCCGTTCCGCTTTGGTTCCACGAGCAGGGATTTTAAAATGCAACTTCATCTTCCGCGGGAAATGAGGCTTGATGAGATACCTGTCGTTTTGTCCCGTTCTGGTGAACCGGAAGGAAATATCCGGGACATCAAGAGAGGCATGATTCCATTCTTTAGAAAGCCCGGGCCGGATCAGCAACTCCCCACTCATGGCATCGGGAACAATGCCGAATAAACCCTCCACTAAAGTGCGGGCGGCAACACCGATCGGATCGGCGAAATCCCGGTACAACTCCCCGCGCATGGCATCATAAAACGAAAGCTGTTCAAAATTACCCGGACTGATCCCCAGATACATGTTGTCGAGAATCGTGCTTTTCCAGAGCCGGAAAGCCTCTTCCATCCTGCCCGCCTGCCAATAAGCCAATGAAGTATGCAAAACCCCGGCCATCGCCACATTATTAACCGACCAGGTATAAGGCATCCAGTTCGTGGTGGAAAGAGTGTGCCCTCCTTCCTCTGATAATCCCTCCGCTTTCACAGGAATATGTGGGATTTCAGTATCCACATATCGAAGCAGCTGGTAAGCCATGAACGGATCAGGAACTTCCGAATCAATAGTATGATAAACCGTCCACAGACCGGGGCAGGGATGGATATCCTTTCGTCCCGAAAAGTCCCGGTACTCGGCATACCGTCCGGCTTCGGGAAGCCAGAGTTTTTCCTGAATCGCCTGAAGGATTTTTTGGGCTTCGGTGTGATAGGAATCTGCATCTTCTCCGATATGTTCAGCGATATATGCCGCCCATTTATTGGCCCGGTAATTGAAGGCGGAAGAATGGGTGACTCCGCCGCCGCTATACTGCAGGGCATCGCTGGCCCAGATGCAGGCATACGCGTCATACAAACCGTCGTTGTTTCCGTCGAAACAGCGCTTCTCCCAGGCAAGATGCCGCTTCAAAACAGGCCACATCTCCCGGATATACGACCAGTCGCCGGTCCACTGGAAATGTCGAAGCAGCTCATCGATAGTATCCAGGTTCATATCATAATGATCGGCACTGAAATGTCCGCCGGGTTTGGGACAAATATAGCCACTTGTATAAACAGCCGTGCCTATTTCCATCTTTTCCCGGGCGAGATGTTCCGCCGGATCGGGTACCACCGGACCGGAAGCCGGGCTGATTAGCTGCGACTTTCCATAACTTGTAAAATGCATCCTTGCGCGCTCGTGCCATCCCAGCGGATCGGCCACATACGCTCCGCGCCAGCCATTCAGACGGGCCCGCCATGCGATAGCGCCATGCAGGTACGACGGCGGCTCCCAGATAGCATCGGCCGCCACGCTCAACGCCCCGCCAAACGGGTTGATGAACGGATCGGGAGTCGAAAGTCTGACCCTGCCTGTCAATTCCATCCGTGCCTTTTCGGACTGATCAAAAAGCTCCGGGACGGACGCGTAATCAACGGCATCGCGGGTGTCGGGGTTATAAATACAGGTGAAAAGCGGCTGACCGGTTCTCGCAGGAATAACGGCTGCCACTGCCGGAGTCTCCGATCCGGTGGAAAGGATAAACTCTTCCGGCGTTGCCTGGCTTCCCGCATCGGCAAAATGAAGCCTGGCATCCGGAGCAAAAATACCGGATAACCGTTTCCCCCCGTTTTTCCCATACCGGAGTTCAAAAGCGTGATCCTCCATTTTGTATTCATTATTCCGGCAATGTTCGGGCAGCAGGAAAAAACCCGAAACAGGATCGGCGCCAATATCCCCATTCCGGGAGAAATGATCATCGCTGGCTCCGCCATACGCCCAAAGCATGCGAACATCATCATCCGGAATATTTTCGAAGTGAATCCGAACCAGCATTCCCTCTGCATCCGACATCGCCAGCAGCTTCAGATGAAGTGATCCGCCGCCCAAAAGCGGATCGTGAACTTCATACATCATCGTACCGGGACGATACCGGGCTACAATCTTTTCAGCATCGATCAGCCATTTTGAGGAATGGTTCCTCATCAGACCAGGCCTCATCGTTCCGCCCATCCCGGGCATGAACAAGGCAAACTCCGGCAGATCACCCGCCTCAACGCGAAAAGCCGTATGGGTACCGTAAAGGGCCCGGTTAAACCGATGTCTACCATTGGTAATCACAAAATCTCCGCCGTCGGGGTGATAACGGAGCTTGCGCACCTTTCCATGCCAGTACCCGTATTTAGTGTCGATACTCCCGGCCTGTTTTCCGGTATTTGATAGCATGCGAACAGGATAACAGGTGAAGGGATGAACGTTCAGATTCAGGAAAAAACCGGCAGCCAGACTTCGCTTGAGAAAGCTCCTTCTCGAAATAGGATTTGGTTTCCTGTCCTTGTTGTTATCGTTCATGAAATTCTCTGAGGAACTGATCCTGTTGCGTTTCGATTCAAAGTTATTTTCCTGAGGATCTCTTCATACAAGATGTCATTCTAAGCCCCATTCTGGGACATGCAACTCAAGAAACAGCCGTTTTGGGACGATCCCGACGCGCCGGGACGTGAAATCTGGAAATGATTGTTGCATAACGGAAGTTCTCGGGATCACAGCCGGATACGAAACGAGATCCTACTTTTTCCGATGAATCGGAAAAAATCAGGGTGACAGAGGCAGTGCAATTCGAGGTGATAAGATTTAATTCATATGTAATCCTTCTTTGGTTCTCTTGCACGACGGTATGTACCAATATGTAAATTACTGATTATTCATCACCTAATTGATCATTCAATCAAAAACTCATCTTTTTAAGTGGTACAAGCTCAACAGGCCCCACCAATCCGGAAGACCTTGGATCCCAGTTGGATGCATCGAATAACCCTTCTTTGTTTCGGTCTTTTCTAAACTTGGGAGGGAAATTCACATTATAGAATTTTTTCCAATGGATGCCTTTCTTATCCATATATGCAATACGATTGGCCATCAGGTTCGAAACCTCGACAACCAGCGTATTTTGCGCTTTTAAACGACTGGCAGGAATGACAACCTGATACGGAGCGGCTATCAGGGTATCCAGGCAGGCTCCATTGAGTTTTACGCGGGCACTTTCATGCACCTCTCCCAGGTCGAGCCGCCAGGCATCGGCGGCCGAAGCCGGTTTCGGAAAAGTGATTGTGTACCGCGCCGTTCCCGAAAAGGCTTTTACTCCCGGGTCATCAAAGTCGGTCCAGGGGATGAGTTTTGAGGTAGAAACACGGTACGGCAGCGTGGGACCGCCCTTCACGAAATCCACTTTCCACGTACCGGTTAACGGCTGCGCACCTCCATCCGTCTGATAATACGGATAGACTTTTGGATTGGAGACCGACTCTTTGAATACATCCAGAATACAGGAACCGCCGGGTTTGAGTTGCAGATAAACTTCGGTTTCATTGCCCGTTTTACGCTGCCTGCCCATCCCGTAGATTCCGGTCTCCGGATTGAAAACCGCCACAGAACGACCGCCTTTCCGGATCGGAACCCACTTATCCAACGGCTTCGAACTCGTGTTCTCAATAAAATAGTATTCACCCTGATCGCTGTGGCGACGGGTAAAACGCAGGCTGTCGTCAACCATCGTTTCGCGCTGTACCCCGGCTTCGGGAAGCAGTTTTCCCGGATCATTACCCAGCAGAAAATGTCCGTTTCCAACATCCGCCCTCTTCACCCCGGCTTCCGAGGCACCTCCAAAGTGAATCCCGGCAATGGCCTGTTTGAATTCTTTCTGCCGCTCAACCAGATTGCCTAATCCCGGAACATCTTTCGGGAGGGATTTATGCACAATGACCGTTGCACCGTTCTTCGCCAAATCCATCAGTTTTTTGAGGGATTTTAAGGGGATATAATGACATTGCGGCAGAATGATCGTTTTGTAATCGAGTCCGCCGCCGGTCCGGATTTTTCCGCCGGATGTCGTTGTCTGATCAAGCTGACGATCTGAGATGAAGTCGAACGTGAAGCCCCTGCTCAGCAACGAGTCGGCAAGCATGAAGAAATCGGAATCCTGCCTGCCGCGTCCGCTTCCGTCGAAATGCTCAAGCAATTGCCTTCCCGGCTTCGACCAGTAATCGAATATCGGGTAATAAATCAGGATGTCGTTATCCGGTTTTCCCTTCTGCAGGAATGACTGGCAACGGGCGATATAATCATTCAGGGCTTTGAAATCATCCCAAAAAGAGTTGGACGGATTGAAATCGACTGCGGCATAAAAAAGCCACCCGGGCCAGGGCGCATCCGGCGGTGAATAGGCCGTGCCATGATAAAAGATATGATTGACGCCGCCGGTAAAAAACCGGTTGACGGTTGTCCTTGCCTCTGCAAGAGTGCCGAGGAAATGTTCGTTCATCCAGGTACACGACTCCGAAGAAATGAGCGGCTTGCCTGTCACATGTCCTGCCGAGGAGGCAAATTTCGCTTTTATGACATTATAACCCTCTGTTTCCGGGATGTCGCTTGCTCCGTACAGATCCAGGATATTAGCCGGCGAGCCATGAGCCTGGTTACGTATGATGGCGTCGTGGCTTTTGGCCCAGGCCCGCCAGGTGTTGGTGAAATCATCGAGTAACAGATCCGATATCGTCTCCCGGTAGTCGGCCCTGACGCGGGCGTTGTTTTCCCTGGTATCTCTGCCGAACAGGGCCGGAAGATGATTCCGCAGGTCATAGCCCCGCCTTTTCTGAAACTCCGAAAAAAATTCGGGAGTCCAGTCGGCCTGCCCCCTGGCATCGTCCACTTCATAGGAGTCGTTGAAAAAGGCGCGCAGATAATGGATGTCATGCCCTTTGAATGCTTCGTCGAAGCGGTCCAGGTAATCCCCGACGGCTTTCTTTGAGAATGGATCGATCACAAATCCTTCACCGCCCGGTGCGGCCCGTTCCACCATTTTTCCATGCCAGCCTTCAAAAACGGCGTAAAGGGTCCATGTGCCGGAGGGTGCCGTCCAGTTCAGATGTCCTGCAGAATCCACCTTATTTGTCAGGTTGACGATCTTTCCGTCATCAGAATATCCCATCAGAGTCTTCAAAGGCATCTCCCGCGGAAAGACTACCTGAGCCAGAGCCAGTTTTTGCAGATTTTTGTTGGCACTGATGGGTTGTTTTATGTCGTCAATCGATATCCTGTGCCCGACCGCGGCAGCCATAGGCTTCTGTTTATACTGCACCGGCTCCCGGAGTTTTTGACCGCCTTTCAGCGTGTAGGTCTTGTAATAAACGGTCTTGCTCGCGTCTGCCGGTCCTACCCAGGGCCCGCCAAACGGCCAGCCCGTGGTATTATCCATGTCGATGCCCAGATCCAGTTTTCCAGCTTCCTCCAGCGTATATTGCAGCATATCCACCCACTGGGGCGACAGGTATTTTATAAACCGGTTTTCTTCGCCTTTAACACCATAAATGGGGGTAATCTCAAGTCCGCCCAGGCCGTGCGCCTTATAGTCTTTCATCACCGCCGCCAGATCCTTTTTATTGACGGCGCTTCCCATCCACCACCAGCGGGCCCAGGGGTGCATCGTTTTGGTGATCTTCGGCCATTTCAAGTCGGTTGTACCGGATTTACTACATGATCCTGCCAGAATCATGACTAAAAGAACCGCAAAAATTAGGCAATACCGGGAACGTATCTGAGGGAACATAACCAATCTGATTAATGCATCAATCAATAAAAGCCCGCAAGGTTTCTGAAAGTCTTGCGGGTTTTAAACTAAACATTTTTCTCAATTTCCACGGCATACACCTCATCTGTGCCTTCAAAGTTGGCACGGAAAATGACCCACTTGCTATCGGGCGAGAAGTGTACGTTAGGTTCAAGGCCGCGATAATTCTGATAACGCATATCCACCAGCTTCTCGGCTCTCAGGCTGTCTCCGTCGGGGTGAAACAGGTAAATCCACATGCCGTCTTTGGCATGTGCGACCTGTGTCGAATCCCCGCCATCTCCGGCAAACATACTTCCATCCGGCGAGGCGGTAAAATGAATAGACCACTCATTCCGGGTCAGCCCATAGCGCTTCTCCTTCATCGTTTTGATGTTTACGCCGGCAAGATAGAAGGTGACCGACCGGGGAATTTGCAGATCGAACCAGATCGTTTTACCATCTGCACCCCAGGATTCGTGCCCGTTGATTTCCCCTTTCACGGTCCGCTTGTGCATGAGGCGGGTTTTCTTCGTCTTCACATTGATCAGCCAGGTTCGTTTGACCAGCGCCCATGGTCCTTCGTGCGCATAGAGCAGCAAGTCCGGATTCGTCGGAGAGAACTGTTCATGGTTCAGCCAGTTATTCTCGTGCAGAATCTTTGTCAGTTTCCCGCTTTTCAAATCTATTGTAAAAAGCGTATGCGGAATATGCGCCTCATAGATCCTTCTGAAGAAACCTGATTTATTGGGATGCTTTTTTAGAATTTGCCGCTCTTCGTCGCCGCTTTGCACACCTGCCAGCATCGTTTCGTTGGAATTCAGTGAAGCTACATGCCCACGGAAATCCTCCGGAAAAACATAAACCAAATGCTCCTGATGCGTATCCACATTGGCTGCGAAAACACTGTCCCGACTCTGGTAAAACACCTCTCTCAGCTTCGGACCAACGATTTCCCCTGAAATGTGACCGGGATGATGAGTAATCTGTTCAATCTGGTAATTCTGCAGATTGACTGTGAAAAGCTGGTTTCCCCGGCTGGTTGATCCATAAAAAACCATCAGGTATCCCTCGCCGTCTTGGGTTGGGAGAAAAGGATTGTTATGAAAGTAAAAACTGCGATTCTCTCCGGGACGCCGGGTCAGTTTCACAATCCGGTGCCCCGTTGCCTTGTCAATCCACTGATTCGGCATCTGCTGGCCGCCCGTCTGCATGACGGGGATATCGGCCTGTTTTTTGCTTTGGTTGCTGGCTTTGCCGTGGCTACATCCCCACAGAAGAAGTGGAATGGCGAGGTATTTGGGGAGGTTTTTCATGGAAATTGCTGTTTCTGATTATTGGTTAACGTGCTCGTTGTGGGCCTCCCCCTGTCCCCGATGAATCGGGGCCTTCCCCTCAAGAGGGGACATTGAATGGCATCTCTATTGATGTAGAGAGACTGCATCGTGCAATCTACTGTATACCGGTTCACTTCAGAGAAACATCCCAGACTTTCGTGCGGAGGGATGTACCGGCAGGCCCTTTTACGTGAAGCGTTACGATGTAATGTCCCTCTTTTTGATACTGATGGATAGGATTTTGTTTTGATGATGTGGTTCCATCCCCAAAATCCCATTCCCATGAGGTGATTTTCCCCACGGATTCATCCTTGAAGTAAACCAAACGGCGGCTGCTGTCGACCACCTTAAATGACCAGTCGGCTTCCAGCTTCTTTTTAAATCGGGATTCAAGAGGCATCAGCCTGAACATCACCAGTTGTGAAGCATTGCCGTACATCGTGTGTTTATCCGACAGATTCCAAAAGCCATCCTGTCTGTTAGTATCCGGATCATCATAATCGAGTACGGCCCACGAGAGTCCAATCAGTTTATTTTCGTATAATTTTGATTCAACAGACTGAGCCGGACCCTTCGCACTGGCGTAATCGAAAGGAGTAATCCAGAACTCCAGAACCAATCTCCCCGATTCACCCGGTTTGAAATGATACGAATAGGCTGCGTTGGCGTATGGAAGACGTTTGAGCCAGGTTTGGGGTCCCCAGAGCATGGCCCAGTCCTTTCCAACTGCCGGAGTGAAAATATGGTAATTCTGAGCATGAACACTTTGCACGGAGAACCAGGCATCCCAGAAACTCACCCGTTTATTGGAACGAAACCGGGCTATAAATGGTCCGCCGGAAAGATCGCCGTCGACGGCCACTTCAAAAATATCGTTATGAAGATCCGGACGGGTGAAAATCCAGTGATCATCCTGTGCCACATAGAGAAAGTACAACCGGTCCAGCCCCTTCACCCATCCGACTTTCACACTCACATCAGGTGTACTGCTGCCGGGTGATTTATGATGGCCGGTATCATCGGTGAGCTGATCAGTGTCAATAGCATAGCTGTCGGGCACCATCGACCAGTCGGAGGTATCTCCGTCGATCCGGGGAATCATATTTGCGGGAAACTGGA
>CAZNHE010000061.1:0-10964 GCA_964572735.1 uncultured Chitinophagales bacterium
TCCTTCTATCCATTGCCGTTGGTCCCGATGGATCGGGGCTGACGGCAATGAGCGAGAAACCGTCATCAGGAGTGATGTGCATCTCGGGTCATCCACGCGATGAAAATCAGGGAAATAAAAATTTTCTCCGGTACAACGGAAATCTTACCCCTTCTTTCTTAATAGAAGCCTGTTAACAGCGGGTAATTATATAGGCGTTTTATCACTCCCGACTGATAATATTAGTAATGTGTAAGTATCGCAACATTAATGATTTACTTGAGAATGATTCCTTCGTTAGATGGGTAAAGGGCGACTCAAATCCGGCTGAGACTAAAAGATGGAATACATGGGTGAAAAGTGACAAAGTAAACCATGAACTATCCGAAGAAGCGCGGTTTATTATTGAATCTTTGGCCGGGATGGAACCCGCGGCTCCCGATCCGTCTATACACCTGAAAAGATTCCGGAATGCCATAGATAATTCTAAAAGGCAGAAACGACTTTGGGATTTCTCGGAATATGATCGAAAGGCATCTTCTCTTTATATGGCAATAGCAGCAAGTATTCTGATCATGATTGTTGCAGGTATTGTCTTTTATGGCAGACCGAATTCGACTGATAGCCGGTCAAAACACAAATTGGCAGCGGTACAGGACTTTAAAACCAATTACGGTCAGAAAATAAGTCTATCGTTGTCTGACGGTTCCAGAATAATCCTGAATGCAAATTCGGAGATGACCTTCTCGAACAAAATGGAATCAAAGAATGCGGTAGATGTCTGGCTTAAAGGAGAAGCTTATTTCGCAATAAAACATCTGTCCGGAGAGGCAAAAAGGACTTTCATAGTTCATACTAAAGACGGTGTAATTACTGATATAGGTACCCGTTTTTCTGTGAATACCCGTTCAGACAGCACTACGCTCGCATTGGTTGAGGGTGCGGTGACCATCAGTATTAATGCCGGTCAGACGCCAAAGGGTCATTCGGGTTTCATGGTGCATCCCGGTGAACTGGCCCGGTTCACAAGAGGGGGACAGCAGGTTAAGATCGAGGAAGTAAATCCGGCTGTATACACCTCATGGATATTGAATAAGCTGACTTTTGACCATACGCCTATGGCCGGGGTGGCGCGCCGTATTGAAGCTACTTACGGTGTGAAAGTCATCATTAAAGACAAGAGATTGTTAAAACGCAGCATTTCAGGATCGGTTCGAAGCAATAATCTGAATGTGCTGATCAACGGTTTGTCAAAGATATTGCATGTTCGTGTGCGACAGAATAATAACAAAGTCATTATAGGATAAGCGAATGTCGGAATCAAAAAGTAACCAAAAATCAATAGCGGGGAAGTAATATGAATCGAATCGCCACTAAGTTTCTTCTTCTATTCCTGGCAGTGTTTGGAATTGGATTACCGCTTTCAAACGGGATTAAAGCTCAGTCGTCAATTAGATCTGAGATGTTAAGCGATGTGATCCAGAAATCATTACAAGATAATGGCCATGCTGGTTCAAGGGTATCGCTTGAATCTATGCTGCAATATCTTGAAAGCAAATACAATATCATGTTTTTGTACCAGGATAAAGATCTGGCAAATAAATTTGTACCATCGCCGAAAGCGCTTTTGTCAAAAAATCCCGGCCAAAACCTTGCCAATCTTTTGAATGAATTACATCTGAGATATGCTAAAATCGATTCGGCAACATATGTTATTTTTTCAGATAACAGGAATGATGATAAGGTACTGAAGAATATAGCCTTTAAGATATCCGGGATAGTTACTGATGCCGTCACAGGCGGGCCTCTGCCCGGGGTTAATGTTCTTGTGAAGGGAACATCAATCGGGACAGCTACCGATGCGGACGGTCAATACCAGCTGGATGTGCCGCAGCCCGGCGATACTTTGCTTTTCTCATATATAGGGTACCAGACTCAGACAATACCCATAAACAACAGGCATGTGATTAATGTGAAGATGCAGGTTAAGGCTGTGCAGGGGCAGCAGATGGTTGTAATCGGCTACGGGGAACAGGCGGAAAAAAATGTTACCGCTTCTGTTGCCAACGTAACTTCCAAGAACTTCATCCAGGGCAGCGTTACAGATGCCGGCCAGTTGCTCCAGGGGAAAGTAGCGGGCTTAACTATCGTCAATCCAAGCGGGGATCCCAACAGCTCAACACAGATTTTACTGCGCGGACATACTTCTATTCTGGGGGAAAATCAAAACCCTCTTATACTTATCGACGGTGTTCCCGGAGACATGAAAACAGTGCCTCCGGAAGATATTCAGTCCATTTCCGTTTTAAAAGGCGGGGCTGCAGCGGCCATTTATGGTTCCCGCGCAAATAACGGGGTCATTCTGATCACCACGAAGAAAGCGACCGGCAAGACCGCGGTAGAATACAGCAGTTATGTGAGCACCCAAATGATTTCCCGTAAACTGGATCTGTCGACGGCCGCAGACTTTCGTGCACAAATAGCAGCAGGGTACCGGAGCAAAAACCAGGATCACGGTGTCAGTACCGATTGGGTGAAGGAAATATCCCGGACCCCGATTACCCAGTCTCATAATCTGTCGATCAGCGGAGGCAACGCCAGGTCGAATTATATGGTCGACCTTAATTATAAATATGATCAGGGCATCTTCCGGAAGTCGGACAGGCAGGTCTTTTCCGGTTTGGCCGATATTAATCACAGCATGTTTAACAACATGTTAAAGCTCGAGGCCAACATCTATCAGTCTTCGGACAAATGGCATCCTTTCAATACCAATGTGTACCGGCAGGCCATACAACAAAATCCGACATCTCCAACAAAGAACCCGGATGGAACATGGTTTCAGGAACTGAACAAGTTCGAATATGAGAATCCTTTGTCTGATTTGTATGAAACCAACGACGTAACAAACGAGGCGGATTCAAGATACAAGGGTACTGTAACGTTCGATCTGATACCGGAACTGGAATTTAAAGGTGTCTTTGCATATTCCAAGCGTAACCAGAATGGCGGTCATTCTGAAACCAAGCAAAATGTTTCGACGCTGCGGGATAGCAGGAACGGGTATGCTTCAACCGGTGCATCCATGTGGATACAACGGCTGGCCGATCTTACGGCGGAGTATTCAGAATCGTTTGGGAACCATAATATTAAGATTCTTGGCGGATACAGCTATCAGTACAACTACTATAGAACCGCTTTTATGGATAACTATAATTTCCCGACGGACCAGTTTGGTTATAGTGACATCCAAAGTGGCAAGGCGCTTAAGGAGGGTATGGCCACGGAAACAAGTAATCAGACAGAGACCAATCTTATCGCTTTTTTCGCCCGGGTCAATTATAACTACAAAGACAAATACCTGGTGATGGGAAGCCTGCGGCGCGAAGAGGCCAGTCAGCTTTGGGGAACCAAAGATCCCTGGGGTTTATTCCCGGCCATATCGGTCGGCTGGAGAATCACACAGGAATCGTTCATGCAGCACCAGAAGCTATTTGACAATCTTAAATTAAGAGCCGGTTATGGTGTTACCGGATCCCAGCCGTCCCAATCATTTCTTGGCGTGGCCACACTCGGATATGGCAACTACGTATATTCAAACGGAGAATGGATCCAGGCTCTTGTCCCGACTTCAAATCCCAACCCGAATTTGAGATGGGAGCAAAAGAAGGAGCTGGACCTGGGCCTCGACTTCGGGTTGTTGAACGATCGTATCACCGGCAGTGTCGATTTGTATAACCGGACGATTGATAATCTGCTTTTTGATTATCCTGTGCCAAGTCCTCCCAACCTCTATAGTCACACAGTGGCCAACGTTGGCAAGATGCGGAACAAAGGCGTTGAAGTGATGCTTAATTTTGTTCCGGTGGAATCGAAAGACTTTCAGTGGACTTCCAGCATCAGTTATTCCACCAACCAAAACAGGTTAGTCAGCCTCTCAAACGATCTCTATAAGCTGTCTACCGATTACCTGACGATAGGCTACACCGGTCCGCCGGTTCAGACGTTCACTCACCTTCTCAGAGTAGGCGGAAGAGTTGGTGATTTTTATGGATTCAAAGTCATTGGGGTAGATAACGACAAATCCGATGCGGCTAATTATGGCCAGTGGATTTATGAAGGAACGAAAGCTGACGGACACCCCGGAGAGGCCATAAAGTATTCCGACTTCAATCATTCATTTGAAGACAAACAGGTGATTGGCAACGGGGTACCTAAATTTTATGCCGGTTGGAATAATACCTTTAGATATAAAAACTGGGATCTCAGTATTACCCAGCGAGGTGCATTCGGATTTCAGATTGCAAATTTCCAGCGCATGTTTATGGAAAATCCGACATACACGCAATACAATCTGCTGAAAACAGCCTTCAATAAAATTGACGGGGCATTGTTAAAATCACCCCTGGAATTTAACAGTTACTACATTGAAAACGGAGATTACTGGAAAATAGATAACATCACTCTTGGCTATACGATCCCGGCGAACAAAATAAAATTCGTGAGCTCGGCCCGAATCTATGTCAGCTCGTTGAATACCTTCATCATAACGGGGTATAGCGGCATTGATCCGGAAGTCAGCCAGCTCAACGGTCCGGTAAGTGCACAATCGGGAATCAATGTGATCACTACAAGTGGACTGGATCCCGGTATAGACCGCCGTTATGTGTATCCTACTACCCGGACATTCACACTCGGTATAGATCTGAAATTTTAACTTCAAATCCTCACACTTATGAAACTGTTTAGTAAATATAACAAGAAGTGGATAGGCGGGATTGTGATGGTCTGTACTCTATTGGTCGTTGCATCCTGCACGAAATTGGTAGATAAAAGTCACAGTACACTTATTGCAAGCCAGTTCCATCCAACAAACCAGGATTTAGCCTCACTGGAAGGAGCGGCTTATGTCGACTGGCGTACGGTTCTTCTTCAATGGAACGGACTTTGGCGGGCCCAGGAGCTGTCGGGCGATGAAGAAGTTATCCCCGAACGTCCCAATGGATGGGTTGACGGCGGTGTGTATCGCAGGATCCATGAACACAAATGGACTACCGACGCCGATATCGTCGTGAATACGTGGAATCGTACCTATGCCGGAATAACCGACTGTAACCGGGTCATTTACCAGGTTCAATCGGGAGAGATCCCTGTAGCTGCAAGCGATACTACATCGGTTTTAGCTGAAATGAGATTGTTGAGGGCCTCTTACTATTGGGTATTATGCGATTTCTTCGGTAATGTGCCGATCATCACTAAGTTCAATGTGCCGGCAGGTTATCTGCCCAAACAAAGCACAAGGAAAGAAGTGTACAATTTTATTGTACAGCAGATTCAGGATAATATCTCAAAAGTGAGTGCGAAGAATGATCAGAGCACTTATGGCAGATTTAACAAATGGGCCGGACTCACCTTATTGGCCAAAATGTATCTGAATGCCGAAGTATATACCGGCACACCAGAGTGGGATAAGGTTATTTCAACCTGTGATCAGATCATCAACTCGAAGTTGTTTCA
Source organism: uncultured Chitinophagales bacterium (assembly GCA_964572735.1). Taxonomy (GTDB): domain Bacteria; phylum Bacteroidota; class Rhodothermia; order Balneolales; family DATFMH01; genus DATFNI01. The sequence goes on from CAZNHE010000061.1 coordinate 5,497, forward strand.
ATTGGATCCCAGCCAGAAAGATATCTTTAAAACCGACAACTCAGGTGCCAAAGGGATGATTTTCGCGCTTCCATTCGACGATAAGTATGTTACAGCCTGGAATGCTTTTGATATACACATGGAGACACTGGAGCCGGAAAATCAGGCTACCTACAATTTGAAATCTCCACCCTGGGGTGGAATGTGTTTGATACCCCAGTTTGTCAATACCTTCGATACAACAGACCTCCGCTATTCGGCCAACTTCATAAGAGGTCAGCAGTATAGTGCCTCAGGTCAGAAACTCATGGGTACACTCGGTGCCTATAGCGGAAAGCCGTTGATTTATGTGAATTATGTACCGGGAATCGACTCCTCCGAGGAGGTTGATGGTTTCCGCTTAGGCAAATTTCAAATAGCCATGGGAGCCACCAATGCACTGAGTAACGACTATCCGTTGTTTCGCTATGCAGATGTTCTGATGATGAAGGCAGAAGCACTGCTGCGAACGGGACATGCGGGCGAAGCGGCCGAAATTGTGACCAGGGTCAGGCAACGCGATTTTCCCGACGATCCTTCAAAAGCTATCGTAACGGGTGCCGAACTCATGCAGGGTAGCTCGTATGATTACGGTCTCCGCAATCATCTGGATTCGACAGAGGAAGGAGGAGCCGATATCAAATACGGCCGTTTCCTCGATGAGTTGGGTTATGAGTTTAACCAGGAAGGCAGGCGCAGGACAGATATGATCCGGTTTGGTGTGTTTACCACAAAATCATGGTTCTCACATAAAGCGGATAATGACCCTCATTACAGGTTATTTCCTATTCCGAGACCTGAGTTGGAGAAAAATTCCAACCTGAAACAAAATCCCGGATATTAGTATCTTCAATTAGTCAACATAACCCGGAAATCCTCCCGCTTTACATGGTTGTAACCATTTCCTGCGGGAGGATTTATTATTAAACCTCGATCATGAAGGGAAGACTTATAAGCGGGATATATGCGATCCTGATTCTCTCTCTGTCTGTTGGATGTTCTGCACAATCATATCAGAAGACGGAACACGGTGTCAAGGCAACGGTAAATAACGTAAATATTGAGATTCAGTTCATTACGAATAACATCATAAGGATTGTAAAATTCCCTGCCGGAACGAAGTTTGATAAGACAAGCTTTGCAGTCATAAAGAAGCCGGAAGAGGTTAATTTCACAGTCACTAAATCCGGCAATGCTTTACATATTGCCGGAGATTCTTTAACGGTTGATCTGAGCCTGCGGGATGGCCGGGTTACTTTTTCCGATCTGAACGGCAAACTTTTGCTTGGCGAAGCAAAACAGGGTACCCGATTTTCACCTTGTAAAGATACGCTGGAACATGCCCTGGAGGTAAAACAATCCTTTCAGCTTACCCCTGATGAAGCTATTTACGGCCTGGGGCAACATCAAAGAGGTACGATGAATCAGCGGAATCAAACGCTTCTGTTAAAGCAACGAAACCGGCAGATCGACATCCCTTATTTTTATTCAACAAGAGGGTACGGTCTGTTTTGGGATAATACCTCAACGACGATTTTTAAAGATACAGCGGGAGTAACCTTTTTCGATTCAACCGTGGGAGATGGAGTGGATTATTATTTCCTGAAAAGTGATGATGCCGATCAGGGGCTTGCCCGATGGGAGGAGCTTACCGGTAAAGCTCCCATGTTCCCCAGGTGGGCATTCGGTTATTGGCAAAGCAGAGAGCGATATAAAACCCAGAAGCAATTGCTGGGGGTAGTTAAAAAATACCGGTCATTACATGTGCCTCTGGATGTCATCGTACAGGATTGGCAATATTGGGGAGTGGATGCGAAACAGTGGAATTCAACAAAATTTGTCAGGTCGAGATATCCCGATCCCGAAGAGATGGTAAAGCGGGTTCATGACATGAATGCGCATATTGTCATCTCGGTCTGGCCGTCCTTCGGTGAGCACACCAGGATATACAAAGTGATGAAAGATCATGGTTTCTTATATGACAGCATGAACACCTGGCCTCCGACAACCGACGACCGGGTGTATGATGTCTTCAACCCGGAAGCCCGAAATATCTACTGGGATTTTCTGAATCGCAATTTGTTTTCGATAGGAATAGACGGCTGGTGGCTTGATTCAACCGAGCCCGATCAATTAAAGCCCACGAAACACAATAATGATATCAAGACCTATAAAGGGTTATTTGGCAAAGTGCGTAATGCCTTTCCCATTGAACATGTCGGTGGTGTATTCCGGCATCAGCGTAAGGAAACGTCGAAAAAAAGGGTAGTCATCCTGGCCCGGTCGGCCTACGCAGGGCAGCAGCGATATGGCTCAGCGGTCTGGTCGGGAGATACCCAGTCCGACTGGAAATCTTTGCACGCACAGATCACCAACGGACTCAATATGGCCATAAGCGGCATCCCTTACTGGACGATGGATATCGGTGGATTCTTCGCCAACGGATATCCCAAAGGCGTGGCAGATCCTGCTTTCCAGGAATTATATGTACGGTGGCTGGAATTTGGAACCTTTTGCCCGATCATGCGTTCGCACGGTACCAGCACGCCAAGAGAAATTTATAAATTTGGTAAAAAAGGCTATTGGGCTTATGATGCCATCGACCGGTTTATCAATTTGCGTTACCGGCTGTTGCCTTATATCTATTCCGATGCATGGCTGGTAACATCACAGTCTCGTGCTATGATGCGTGCACTTGTAATGGACTTCCCGGATGATAAAAAAGTGTGGAATATCAACAACGAGTACATGTTCGGTCCGTCTATCCTGGTTCGCCCTGTAACGCAGCCGTTGTACACCCGGAGGATCACTAAGGATAGTTCAATAACCAGTTTTTCAACGGTGAAGACAGTGAACGTTTATTTGCCGAAAGGTAGCGACTGGTATAATTTTTGGACCGGTGAGAAAATGACCGGAGGCCGGGAAGTGACGGCAAAGGCACCGATCAACAGGATCCCCCTGTATGTGAGAGCGGGATCCGTGGTACCGATGGGGCCCTTTGAGCAGTATTCCACCCAGAAACCGGATGCTCCCATAGAAATTCGTATTTATCCCGGAAAAAATGGTCATTTCACACTGTATGAAGATGAGAATGACAATTACGATTACCAGCATGGGGCTTATTCCCTTATTTCGTTCAAATGGGACAATTCCGGCCGGACATTGAGCATCGGTAAACGGGAAGGCGGCTTCAATGGAATGCTTAAGGACCGGGTGTTCAAAATCGTACTTGTTAATAAGAAAACAGGTGCAGGTATTGGCGAGACAACGGCCCTGGGGGCCAAAACCGTGAGCTATGCGGGACGGGCAGAATCGATTCATTTTTAAGAAACCCAAACAGGTTAATGCATGGGAATCAACCGGCACTAATCTTAGCCTGAGATATTGTTGAATGAGTATAATGGATAACGATCATGAGAAATAGAATAAGCGGATATATACTGGTTTTGTTATGCCCCTTCGTCTTTGTCCTGAATGCATCCGGGCAGACAGCAAACCCCGATTTTGTTCACAAAAACTCAATGGCCAGGCGGTATTACGGCAATGACTTTCAATGGTATCAGAAGAATATCCCATTTTTTGAATGTTCCGATACCACGATTCAAAGTGTTTATTATTACAGATGGCAATTGTATAAGGCACATTTGAAAAACCTCGGTCCTTTCGGATATATCGTCACCGAATTTTTAAATAATATGACGTGGGATCTTGAGCCTTACAACTCGTTAAATGATGCAACGAGTTTTCATATTTACGAAGGCCGATGGCTGAAGAACAGGCAGTACCTTAATAATTATATCGATTTCATGTATAAACATTGGGGCAATGACCGCCATTTCAGTGAAGCGATAGCGGATGCTTCCTATTCATATTACCTCGTAAATCAGGACAAGAGATTTATAGAATCGCAGCTTCCGTACATGATCAAAATCTATAATGAATGGTATGATCATTTTGATAAATCCAAGGGATTATACTGGATAGAGCCTCTGCTGGATGCAACCGAGTATACCATTGCATCAATCGATGCAAGCGGGGGTAAAGATGGTTTTACAGGTGGAGACGCCTTTCGTCCGTCTATAAACAGCTACATGTATGGAAATGCCGTGGCGATTAAAAATATTGCCATGCTGATGGGCAAAACAGCAGTAGCCGATACGTTTCGAAACAGAGCGGAGCGAATCAGGAAAAATGTGTTGAACAGTCTGTGGAATCCCAAATTAACCCATTTCACGGACCGCTATAAAGTGACGAATCAATACGTGACGTACTGGCATTTCATCAGGGGCAGGGAATTGGTTGGTTATGTACCCTGGGATTTTGATCTGCCGACTCATAATGCAATCTACTATGCTTCATGGAAGCATTTGATGAATCCGAAAGAATTCTACGGCCCCTATGGCCTGAGAACGGATGAGCCCAGTTATCAGTATTATATGAAACAATACCGGTATGACAAAGCCACGGGGCTGCGCGAATGCCAGTGGAACGGTCCGAGCTGGCCGTTTCAGACGACCCAGGTATTGGTGGGTATGGCGAACCTATTGGATAATTATAAACAGAATATCATTACAAAAGCTGATTATCTGAAGGTCCTCAGACAATATACCCTTCAGCATTATGATGGAAAGAAACTGGACATTTATGAGGATTATGATCCGGACAAAGGAGGGGCAATCGTCGACATCCCACAGAGAAGCGAACACTATAATCATTCAGAGTATAATAATCTGATCATAACCGGTCTCGTTGGACTGCGGCCAAGGGAGGATGATACGCTTGAAGTGGATCCGCTTGTCCCGGTCAATGAAAAAATTTCGGATCCCATAACTTATTTCTGCTTGCAGGATGTTCTTTACCATGGTCATAACCTCACTATCATGTACGATAAGACCGGGGAAAAATATGGACAGGGAGCGGGTTTGAGTGTGTGGGTCGATGGGAAGAAAGTTGTCAGCGCCGCAAAACCGGGGAAGAAGTTAATTCATATACCGCCACCGATAGTCACGCCTGTTTCATCATATCCGGTCGATTATGCTGTGAACATGAATGGGAAAGGATATCCCAAAGCGTCTGCTTCATATACCTGCCCACCCGATAAATTAACAATGGCGGATGACGGAAGAGTATGGTTTTTCAAAAATGTCAGAAACCGGTGGTCCTGTTACGGCTCCGGTCATGAAAGTGACTGGTATGCCATTGATTTCGGAAAGCCGCACAAAGTGGGTGAAGTTGATTTATTCCTCTACAGTGACGGGAAGAGATATAAAACTCCCGGGAGTTATTCCGTTATGTATTGGCAGGAAGGGAAATGGCATCCGGTTACGGTAAAAAAATACATTCCGGTCAGTCCGGTTGGAAATACGAAAAACGTCTTAACGTTTGATTCCGTCCGAACGAGCAAAATAAAAGTGACATTTAAGAATGCTGGTAACGGATCTTACACAGCC
>CAZNHE010000061.1:11064-18051 GCA_964572735.1 uncultured Chitinophagales bacterium
GATTCCGGATCGATAATTTGCCCGTTGATGACAAGAAACGGGGTGTTTTCGCCGTCGGTAAATCGCAGGTTAGCGGGGCTGCCGGGAGCCAGGGGCGATTCTGTAATTTCCCCGCCTGAACCGATAACATTCAGCGGTATCCAGTTTTCCCCCACAGATTCTGCCTCATGATTGAGATAAATGTCGGTATAGCCTTTTTCCAGAAGTTCTTTGGCGGAAGGCAGAGCGTCGATGGATTCTTCGGGAACATAAATGCGGCCCGGATTAACAAGCAGACCGTCCGCATTGCATTCAACATAGCCGCGAAAATTGCTTAGATCCCCGATATCCTCGATAGCCGCTTCATATCTGAAGCGGCGCCTGCCCGGTTCAAGCCGTTCCTGACGGTTAACCGCTATATCGGCACGGACGGTATGCTCATCCTGTACGAGTGTGGCATTGCGAATGATCAGATCGAAGTACCTGCAGCGGACTTCCTCCAAACGGAAATAGTCGTCCGGAGTTTCTGTCCGAAAACTTCCGCGGGCTATTGAGGCCAGAGCATACAAAAAGGCGGCCAGATTCCATCGGCGAAGAATCTGCTTCTCCGGATCATCCTCATATCCCCCTGATTCAATCAGGATGGTGCTGATACCCATCTGTTGAAAACGCTCGCCGAACGCCCGTGGCTCAAATTCGTTTTTATAGGAACCGATGCGGCCGGGAAGCCGTGTCTTCAGATAGTTGTACAGGCCGGCGATCACGAGCATGGCATCGTGACGATTGTCTGGAATGGAGTCGTTGCCGTCGACCGGGGGTGCGAGAAAGGTGAGTGCGGCCGGCAATTGGGATTCTCCCGCCGTATAGTAACGGAGCTGATCGTGCAGGTTGAAACCGAACCGGGGCCGGAGTATTTTCGCCTGGTCCATCAGCAGGCGGGCCTCGGGCGATTGGAGAGCCGGGGCGTCCCGGTTCAGATCGAGTTGTAACGCGTTTCTCCGCTGATAACGCTCTGCTCCGTCAGGATTGATCATCGGGATGATGTGCAGTGTGAGGTTTTGCAATAATAACCGCGAGAGATCGTCAAAGACAGAGCCTCTGAGCGTCAGGCAGCGAAACAGATCGAACAGAGCCATGGTGGCGGTCGGTTCGTCGCCATGCATTTGCGACCACATCAGGACCGGCATCGGTCCGTTTCCGATGGTAATGCGATAGATCGGACGTCCCTCAACAGAAGAACCGGCAGGTTCAACTTTAAAATGATCAACCTCCTCCAGCCGGCGAATGAGCGGAATCAGATCCGACTGACTGATCAGCCGGTGACGCAAAGCCGGCTCGCGGATGTCATCGTACCGCTGCATGAGTTGATCAACCAGCAGGGATAAAGGTGGATCAGATGGGGTCATTATGAGCGTTTTTGGATTGTTGCATTGCAAATGCCGCTGTTACCATGCATATTACGCAGTGTTCCCGCAGATTCAAAAATCTACAGCCCTTTTCTATGAACTTATGCACAGACGGCCTTCATCTTCGTATTATCGGCTCTTTTCTGGCCGGTTTTCTTCTCATTTCCTCATTGTCCGGTTGTGGGAATACAGGAGCTCTCACTAAGGCCCCGGAGCAGCCCGGCTACCAGGTTCTTCTGGACAGTTCGGCCGTACTTGGCAATGCATTTACCGGATTTATGCTGTACGATCCGGCTCAGGATAAAGTGCTTTTTCAGCAAAACGCATCCCATTATTTCACCCCGGCTTCGAATAACAAGCTGTTTACTTTCTACGCGGGGCTGGTTACACTGGGCGATTCGCTCCCCGGACTCATTTACGTGCAGCACGGCGATTCGCTCATATTTCAGGGAACAGGTGACCCCGCTTTTTTATATTGGGTGTTCAGGCATCAGCCGGTTTACAACTTCCTGAACAGCCGGAAAGCCAGCCTTTATTTTGATCCGGATAATTTTGATGCCACCCCGCTGGGACCCGGCTGGTCGTGGGACGATCTCAACTATTATTATGCTCCGGAGCGGTCGCCATTCCCGATTTACGGCAACATCGTCCGTTTCCGGATTCGCCACATTACGCATTACGAGCTGCCGGCCCCGGATTTGTCTGAAGAGGTCATTCCCCGGGTGCTTGTGCCTGAGGTTCGTTATGCCTCTCCCGACAGCCAGGCGTCGGATTTTGTGGTGCGCCATCCCGGCCTGAACCGGTTTTCCTTCTATGCGCGAAGCGACACAGGGTGGACTACCGCGCTCGTGCCTTTTCATTATACTCCTGCGGTTTTCGCGGAAATGCTGGCTGACACGCTGCACCGCCCCGTTGGTATTGTGCACGGATCATTCAGGGAACCACCGAATATTATTTACGGTATCCCGACCGATTCGCTCTACAGGCATATGCTGCTGCCCAGCGACAACTTCCTGGCCGAACAGTTGCTGCTCATGTGTTCACAGGTGCGATTTCGCCGCATGGCTCCCGACTCGATCATTTCATTTATGAAACGGACTTACCTGAGGGATTTGCCCGACCCTGTCATTTGGGTGGATGGATCAGGGATGTCGCGCTACAACCTGGAAACGCCCCGGAACATGGTGATGCTGCTGAAAAAGATAAACGGGATAGTGCCGGACGAGCGTCTTTTCCAGCTTCTCCCGGCCGGCGGTGTCTCAGGAACCCTCAAAGACTGGTACAAAGCGGATCAGCCCTACATTTTTGCGAAAACCGGCACACTGCGCAATAATCACTGCCTGAGTGGGTATCTCATCACCAAATCCGGCAGGAAGCTTATCTTCAGCCTGATGGTAAATCATTACATAACATCCACTCAAAAAGTGCGCGAAGCCATGGAAAACCTACTCTCGGCCGTTCACGAAGAATTGTAGGTCAGAGGGCTTCTCCGATATCTCATTCTTTCACTTGTCGTTTCTCCCTGAAAATATCATCTATGAATGTAACTATCCGCCGTGGGGGATAACCTTTAATGAGGATGACAGGGGCATTTTTGTATGGACCTTTTTCCAAAATCCTTACCCATTGCCATCAGCCCCGATTCATCGGGACCAACGGCAATGGATAGAAGATTATGACTAAAACCAATAGAGTCCTAAACGATTGAGAATTTCGTAATTTATTGCCCCGTCCTTCATTGCCCCGTCCTTTAGGACGGGGATAAAATGAGCAGGAATAATAGGGCTTCAGCCCGATATAGGTCGCTTTTGTAGGGCTAAAGCCCCTACTTTTAGCAACTCTTTGCCCCCGACCTAAAGGTCGGGGCAATAGAGGGATTGATTTTAAAGATACAGATAAATCTATCTTAGCTTCTCATAAACGGCATTTTTCAGGTATTTTTGAAACGTTTTGAACACTATTAGACTAAAACATAAAAAGAGTTGCCTGAAAAAAAACAAACTTGTATTGTTAAAGGTTATGTTTTAAAATTGCGGGCTTCTCGTTGAGGCCGGGGCCCTGGATCATCTTCCATCCTCAACTTTTCAAATAAAAATATTGATGTCCAAAACAAACAGGCAAACGTCAGGGGAGAAACAATCCAAACCGAATATGCTCACTTTGTTTCGGCCGTATTCGGGGTTAATCATTCTGCTCATCCTGCTTGCCCTGGCCGGCAATGGAATCAACCTCATTATTCCCAAAATCATTGCCGACGGGATCGATTCCTATTCGGGCGGAACCCTGGTGTTTCGCACTATCATCCTGCAATTTTCTGTTGCTGCAGGGGCGATATTTATTTTCACCTATTTGCAGAGCATCGTGCAGACGTACGCTTCCGAGCGGGTGGCGCGCGATCTGCGTACGCAGCTTTCCGCCAAAATCTCGACTCAATCATATGCGTATGTTGAAAAGGTCGCTCCCTCGCGGCTGCTGACTAACCTGACTTCCGATGTGGATGCCATCAAGTCGTTCATCTCCCAGGCGATTGTTTCCATCGTTTCCTCGGTATTTATCATTGTCGGTGCCGGTATTCTGCTGCTGAACATTAACTGGAGGCTTGCCCTGGCTGTTCTGACAATCATCCCGATTATCGGAGGCGTCTTCTATTTTGTACTTATCAAAGTAAGGGTGCTGTTCAAACGGGGCCAGGGGGTGATCGACTGGCTGAACCGGGTGATCAGCGAGAGCATATTGGGGTCCGCTCTGATTCGGGTGTTAAACTCGCAGCAGCCGGAGTACGACAAGTTCATTTCCGCCAATAAAGAAGCGTTGACGATCGGTCTCTCGATCCTTCGGTTGTTCGCCACGCTCATCCCGATCGTTACTTTCGTGGCCAACCTGGCCATGCTCACCGTACTGGCTCTGGGCGGGCATTTCGTTATTTCGGGAAGTATGACGCTGGGTGACTTCGCCGCTTTCAACAGTTATATCGCCTTGCTGATTTTCCCGATCATTCTCATTGGTTTTATGAGTAATGTGATTGCCCGGGCAGATGCTTCCTACCAGAGGATTCATGGTGTCCTGGAGGCAGAGGAGCCCGAAGATGCAGGGACAATAAAAGAGACTCTAAAGGGAAATATCGAATTGAAGGACGTTACGGTTTCCTATGACGGCAAACCCGTGTTAAAGGAAGTTTCCTTTTCCGTAAAAGCCGGCTCTAAAACGGCGATTATCGGTCCTACAGCAGCGGGCAAGACCCAGCTATTTTACCTGCTCACGGGATTGATTGCACCCGGTTCGGGCAGGATAACCTTTGACGGCAACGCCATCGATGATTATGATAAAGAAGCGTTTTACAGCCAGATCGGTTTCGTATTCCAGGATAGCATCATCTTTAATATGAGCCTTCGCGAGAATATCGCGTTCAACAAAACAGTAACCGACGAAGCCATGGAAAAGGCGATTGCCACGGCTGAATTGAAAGCTTTTATTGACCGGCTCCCGGAGGGGCTGGATACGGTTATTTCTGAGCGCGGAAGCAGCCTTTCAGGCGGACAAAAACAGCGGGTGATGCTGGCACGCGCCCTGGCAATTGACCCGGAGATATTATTGCTGGATGATTTCACCGCCCGGGTGGATACCCGGACAGAAAAGAAGATTTTAAAGAATCTGAGCGAAAACTATCCGGATATCACGCTGCTCTCTGTTACCCAAAAGATCGGTGCTATAAAAGAGTATGATCAGATTATTCTGATGATGCAGGGAGAACTTATTGCCCGGGGAACGCATAAAGAATTGATGAAAACGAGTCCGGAATACATCCAGATTTACCAGTCACAGAGGAGTACGAGCCATTTTGAATTACAATCTTTATGACATACAGCAATCCCGAGAGGGAAAGGCGGGCACAGGGGCTATTTTAAAGAGACTGCTGCAGCTCATCGGCGACGAGAAAAAGAACCTGGGCTTCGCTTTTGTTGCTATCATTATCAATTCCGGACTCAACCTGCTGGGACCTCTGCTGATCGGCTATACCATTGATAATTACGTTCAAACCGGGCAGATGCACGGCGTGCTGGTCAATTCGGGGATATTGCTCCTGATTTACATAGTAGCGCTCATTGCCAACTACCTGCAAACCCAGCTGATGGGGCGCATCGGTCAGCGCACCTTATTTACATTGCGCAATGCCGTATTCACCAAATTACAGGAATTGCCGGTGGCCTTTTTCAATCAAAACAAAGCAGGGGACCTCATCTCCCGAATCAATAACGATACGGACAAATTAAACCAGTTTTTTTCTCAGTCATTGATGCGGTTTATGGGAAATATAGTGACGATGATCGGAGCAGGCATTTTCCTGCTCAGTATCAATCCCCGGCTTGGTGGGGCCGCACTGGCACCGGCATTATTGATCCTGATCGTGACCCGGGTCATTTCACCCTGGGTGAAACGGAAAAATGCGGCCAATCTCAAAAGCGTGGGTGGCATGAGTGCGGAAGTACAGGAGAGTCTGAATAATTTTAAGACGATCATCGCCTTTAACCGCCGCGATTATTTCCGGGAACGGTTTGATGAAGCCAACCGGCTGAATTACAGGAAAGCGGTAGGAGCGGGAATTGCCAATAACCTGTTGATGCCGGTCTATACATTGTTTACGAATATTGCACAACTGGTTGTTTTGGCGTACGGTATTTATCTGATTTCTATTGGAGATTTCACCATTGGTTTATTGATCAGTTTTCTGTCTTATGCCAATCGCTTTTATAATCCATTGCGGCAAATTGCGGCACTTTGGGCAAGCTTTCAGACAGCACTGGCGGCATGGGACCGGGTTTCGCTTATCCTGAACCTGGAATCCGGAATGAAGGTGCTGGAAGACGGACATGAAGAGAGATCACGCTTCTTGCTGGAATTCAGAAATATAAATTTCAGCTATCACAATGGAAAAGAAGTTTTGCACCGGGTGAATATTGCATTGGAACCCGGCAGGACCTATGCGTTTATTGGACCCACAGGCGGGGGCAAAACGACCAGTGCTTCTCTGATGGCACGATTGTATGATCCTGTTGAAGGAACAGTCTTTCTGAACGGGAAGGATATCCGTTCCTACACTCCTGAAGAACGAAGCCGGAAAATCGGATTCATCCTGCAGGATCCGTTCTTATTTACAGGAACGGTAAAAGAAAATATCCTGTACGGAAATCGGAAATATCACCATTATACTAATGAAGAACTGGCGAAAACTCTCAGGGATGCAAATCTGGATATATTGATTGATAAATTCGAGGATGGTTTGGATACCAAAGTAACCTCCGGCGGAGATGTTCTGAGCCTTGGACAAAAGCAACTGATCGCCTTTATACGCGCCGTGCTGCGTGACCCCGAACTATTGATACTGGATGAAGCAACAGCCAATATCGATACGGTAACAGAACAGCTATTGGAAGAAATACTGAAAAACCTTTCGGGAGACACGACTAAAGTGATTATTGCACATCGATTGAATACAATAGAAAATGCCGATGAAATCTTCTTCGTGAATGCCCGCAAAATAACTCCGGCAGGTTCTATGGAACATGCAATGGAAATGCTGATGCATGGAGAAAAGGAGAGCTAA
>CAZNHE010000062.1:159-17662 GCA_964572735.1 uncultured Chitinophagales bacterium
TGACAGTTGACAGTTGACAGTTGACAGTTGACAGTTGACAGTTGACAGTTGACAGTTGACAGAAGAAAGATGCTGCTTCATCTTTCTTCTGTCAACCTCTGATTATACGTTCTGCTTGTAATTTTCAACTTCTAACCTGTAACTTTCAATTTTCAATCTTCAATTTTCAGCCTTCGATTCTCCAATCCATATTTCTCATGCCTGATCATACCGGACGTTTGATTCTGATCCCTACTCCGCTGGGTAAGACACCGGAGAATAACACCATTCCGGAATTTGTCCTGCAGGAAGTACGCCTGCTCAGGGTGCTCATCGTGGAAAACATTCAGACGGCGCAGCGTTTCCTGCGCTGGGTCGGTCATACCGTTCCGGATTATGAAATCCGTTTTTTTGAACTTAACCGGCACACGAAGGATTCGGAGATTATTAACTTCATTCAGCCGATGCTGCAGGGGAATGACGTCGGTTTACTTAGTGAAGCAGGATATCCCGCCGTAGCCGACCCGGGGGCGGAGGTTGTTCGTCTTGCGCATCAAAACGGGATCCCGGTTGTTCCGTCGACGGGGCCCAGTTCCATCCTGCTTGCACTCGCCGCCTCGGGATTCAACGGTCAGCAATTCGCCTTCCACGGTTATCTTCCCATAGACGGGACCCGGCGCAAAGACGTTCTGCTGCGTCTCGAAAACGAATCACAGAAAACAGGGATAACCCAGATCTTCATGGAGGCGCCTCACCGGAATATGGCATTGCTTGAAGACGCCCTTGCCACATTATCACCTGAAACGTGGCTGTGTTCGGCGACAGATCTCACATTTCCCTCAGAAGAAATCCATTCTTCCTCTCTTGCAACGTGGCGTGACCGGCCTCTCCCTGAACTAGGCAAACGCCCTACCGTCTTCGTACTCTCTTCCCGAAACGATACCCGTCAGCGCAAAAAGAAAGAAGCACAAAAAAAATTTCGCAGAAAATAAAAAGCCGCCTTCGGTTCACCCAAACCAGAAGACGGCCGGTTATGAAGAATCAAAGTCGATTCTAAAAATTAAACAAAATGGGCCGTTGCACCTGCATTCTGCAATAATAGTGTCAACGTATCATTCTTCGTTGCCCGTGCATGGTCCAATGCCGACCACCCCCGGTCGTCGAGCACATTCACGTCGGCATGATACTGAATCAGAAACCGGACGATAGCCAGGTGATTTTTTTCAACCGCCCAGTAGAGGGCACTCGTACCGCGATTATCCCGAAGGTTGACGTCTGCTCCGTGGTGCAACAAGAGCTTCACAGCTTCAAGATGTCCGTGTTTGGCTGCTTTCATTACTGGTGTACGTCCGTGGCTATCCCGCGCATTAACATCGGCCCCACGCTCGATAAGAATAGCCATCGTTGCAACGTCTCCCTGAGTGGCGGCCTCAAAGAGTTCTTCCTCGTTCATAAGCGACTCCTTCTTGTTAGAAGTGAATAAATCAGAACTGTTTTCATTGTATGATTTTACCGATAGTTAGTCAACAGTAAAGATGCAGAAAATCTATTTTTATGACATATTTATCCCATCCGGCGGCACAACACGCGCCGGTCTTCCATTTGAACCGCCTATTTGGACTCGTACTGAAAAAATCCGACGAATCGGCAGCCGCCGCCGGATTTTGCTTTGATAATTCCCCTGATCTTAGTAATTACATGACAGTCAATGAATAAGAAATCCCTGATATCATGTTGAACCTGAAAAGCCCCTTCAACACCCGAAGAAAAAACATACGAATCTATAAGGAGGCAGGGCTGCCGCCGGGAACGCTGATACACGTCGGGCGGCAGTGGGACACCCCTGTCACTATTACTCTCACCACATACAATAATGATTCGTATGAGGAGAAAACCATAGAAAACGTGGACGACCTGGCCGGGTCTGCTGAATCATCCTCCAAAAAATGGCTGCATGTGAACGGGGTTCACGACGTGCACGTCCTTGAAAAGATCGGGAAATTCTTTAACATCCATCCGCTCGTACTCGAAGATATTGCCAACGCCACACAACGGTCGAAGGTCGAAGCGTACGACCGGTATTTGTATCTTGTCGTCAAAAGCCTCTCGAATACAGAGCCGGCCGTTTCTGTGGACATCGAACAAATAAGCATCCTCCTGATGAAAGATACGGTTGTCTCATTTCAGGAAAGCAACCGCCCTCTTTTCAAAGCCATCCGGGATCGCCTGCAAACAGGCAACCGCCTGCGGAGCAATGGTCCGGATTACCTCGCCTATAGCCTGATAGATAATCTGACCGACCATTATTTCGATATAATCAACGATTTCAGCCAGAGGATTGAAGAGATTGAGAATGATGTCATCGATGATCCGACACAGGAATCCCTGCACAATATTCAGCATCTGCGCCGTGAGCTGATCGGTGTGCGCAAAGTGATCTGGCCCCTCCGCGAGACTCTGAACAGCCTGTACCGCGATGAATCGGAGTTTGTATTGCACAGCACCAAAATCTACCTCCGCGACGTTTTCGATCATTGCCTTCATTTAATCGACCTGGTTGAAAACCAGCGTGAGATGCTGATGAGCCTCTCCGACTCCTATATGTCGGGGGTGAGCAAACGCATGAATGAGGTGATGAAGGTCCTGACTATTATCGCAACCATCTTCATGCCGCTCAGTTTTATTGCAGGTATCTACGGGATGAATTTCGATCCTTCAGTGAGTCCTTATAACATGCCGGAGCTCAAATGGTACTACGGCTATCCCGCAGCAATCGGGATTATGATCCTGGTCGCCGCCTCAATGCTCGCTTATTTCCGGAAAAAGAAATGGTTATAGCTGCACCTGCCAACATTTCGATGCCTTTACCTGGTGTGATTTCGTATATTTGGAGATAAATATCAAAAGAGACAACTCCACCATGAAAAACCTACATATTCTCGTACCGGTTGATTTTTCGGATCTCAGTTTCCAGGCATTTAAGGCTGCAGAGGCGATGGCAGCATATTTTGAAGGAACCATAACACCGTTTCACGCTTATGTTCCCATCACTGATATCGACGGCTCTTATTATATGGGACTGGGGGTCGCTTCACAGGCTCCTATGCAGGATCTGGAGCCCATCCTCAGCGACCGCCTTGAGGAAGTGGCCCGCGAACATGTGGACGAAAAGTTTCTCCGGCCGGTCAAACTGGGGATCGGTAACCCTTCTCATGCCATTGTTGAGGAAGGTGACCACTACGATATGATCGTCATGAGCACCCACGGACGTACCGGTTTTTCACGGATGTTGCTGGGTTCCACTGCTGAAAAAGTGCTGCGCCTCTCCCGCAAGCCGGTGCTTGTCATCGAACAGGGATCCCGGCTGATTCCCCTGGAAAAGATTCTGCTTACCACCGACCTTTCCAGGAACTCGGAAGTGGCTTTCCCTTACGCCCGACAGATCGCCAAAGCCTCGGGTGCACGGATCGATATTGCTCATATCGTCTCCTATGATGATTTCAAAGACCTGACTTCCGCCCAGGATGCCGCAGATGTGCGGCACGAACGCCTGCGGAAACTGGTGGAAAAGCATTTCAGTGACCTGGACAATGACTGCCGCTCCGAAATCATTCTTTCCAGCGAGTCTCCTCATGAAGCCATTCACAACCTTTGCCACTCCCGCGATTACAACCTTGTGATCATGTCCACGATCGGCCGGACGGGCTTAAAATATCTGACTATGGGCAGCACCACGGCTAATGTAATCCGCATGGTGAATACGGCCGCACTGAGTATCAATCCCATACAGGATCATCCCGAACAGGTGGAAGGGTGAAGAGTACCCGGAGTACTTGAAGTGCCTAAAGTATTTAGAGTTGAGAATAAACTTTAAGTACTTTAGGCATCTCTTAGAACATTACGCGGATGCCGGCCATGCCTGTAAAATGATGGACTTTCTGCGTGGCGATCATATTGTCGGTGGTATTGTCGCTAAATCCGACCGAATACATCTGGTCCTGCCCGTCCCAGATGCCATACTGTATACCCAGGTCGAACGCCACCTGGTCGTTCATCTCGACCGTCAGTCCCCCGCTCAGGTATTTTTTGTTGATATCGAATGAACGCCGCGGGCTGGGGTAATAAGCGGCTCCGATTCGCGGAATGATGTTTCCGAAATGCATCGCCAGCCCGGCCTGAAGATTTATGACCGGTTTGAAATCTGCCAGAATGCTCTGGTTAATCTCAAATTCCTGGTGCTCATAGCCGTCGGGAAATCCGCTCAGTCTGGCTTGTTTATAATCCACATACTCGGCCTGCCCGTGAAAGACAAGGGCTTCTTCCAAACCCTTCAGGGTAATTCCTGCCTTTAACCGGCCCGGACTGTGCACCTTGTATGTGATCTTGTAAGGCGCACTCTGCGTCGGCTGCGGCGTATTCTCTCCATCAAACTTGACCGTGATCGATGAACTGCCGTGCTCCTTGATCGTCAGTGATGACCGGGTGCGATAACTCAGGCCGATATTTATCCATGGGGCCGCTTTATAAACGAACCCGAAACGGGCGAAAAAACCACCTATCGTGGCATCGATGTTATCTTCGGAACTGATGTACTGAACATCATTGAGATTGAGAGGGGTATTGTATAGATTTTGAAGATCCTGTTCCAGGAATATCCGTTGATAGGTATACTTCCCAACCGGGAAAACAAGTGCCACTCCAAAAAATAAGTTCTTTTGAAACTCGGTAGCGCCAAACAGCGATATAGCTCCCATTTTCCCCCGTTCAATCACCTGCGCATGCTGATTGATCCCCTTAAAACCAACTTCCTGTGGTGTTCCATTAATATTAGCTTCCCGAAGCGTTGAAATAAGCTGACCCGTCGCTGTGGTGTCTAGCGCATAAGAAGTGAAGCCAATACTTTGATAATCCGGGTTCTGAGCGAAATAGTCGGTGATGGTATTGTGACGATTAAACCCATTGACCGAAAAAGCCTGGTTGAAATCCGACAAACGGTTATATGCCACCCCGATCACAAAACTCCCTTGCAGGGTAGGAACGCTGTAAGCCATTCCGCCGCTGGCAATGCCTGTCTGATTATCGCTGAATGAATTTTTGCCGCCAATATAATCGGTACTATCACTGACCAGTTCCCCCGGGGCATTAATAAAATCCCTCCGATACCGGGCATCTTCGCTAACCCGCCTCGTCCCCAGGTTTATGGTGATCATGCTCTTGTTGAACATTGCCGCTGTTGCCGGGTTCTGCACAATAGAGCTAAAATCAATGGCATCAGACACTCCCGCCCCGCCCATTGCCAGGCCTGCGGGATCATTTCCAGGCTGGACTTCACTGTAGCGGAGCACATCCAGCCGGTTTTGGGCTTCCGTACGGGAAGCGGCGATCAGAAGGATGACCAAAGCCGGCAAAAAGAGAATGCGTTTCATAGCTGAAAAAATTCGTACGTTATCCTTGTTTTCTGTATAAAAGCAGATAGACCTGTACCGTAAGGTTCATTTACCGCGGGGTCAACAACTCTTAATGGCGGCGAGGACGCTCGGCCGTTGAATGTCCGGAAGAATGGCTGACGCGAGGCGCCCGTTCCACGCGGGTCGGAGTGGATTTCGTCATCACATGATGCGGAGCGGGAGGAGCAGCCCTCACTGCACTTCGCGGCATGCTATATCCCTGCCCGCCGCCTGTGCTGTGATGCCGCACGGGACGAAAGTATCCCCGGCTGTGTGAACTGCCTGTCGTCTTATGATGACTCCGGCCGACTTCGCCGCTGTTGTCGGAGTGCGATGAACGGCTGGAAACCTGTTCGCCGCTGATTACTCCGTGAAACGAATAGTTCGCAGATGTCGCATTCTGCTGACTGGAGCCGCTATTGCGGGGCGGACGATAATAAGGGCTGTTCCCGGATGGTTGGGAAGGGGTCTGCGCTCCCTGGACATTATTCAGGATACGGTCATGTTGTGCGCCTCTGGAAGGTCTGCTTCCACTATTACTGCCACCATTGCTGTGGCGTGGCGAAGGCGCCGTACGTCCGCTGCTGCGTGGTGCACGTTGTGGGGGAGTATAGTTGGTTGTGCCGCGATCTCTCGGTGCCCGTTCCGGCCGTGTGGTGGTAGTCCCCTGTGTCGCTCTGTCGCCGGTACTTCCGCTGGAGCGGGACGTGCCGGAAGAACCGCGCTGCGGCCGGCTGTATCCATAGGATCCATTGTTCCCACGGGTTCCGTTTACCGGCTGAACCCCGCTTGAACGAGGATGCTCGGGGGGATAGATATTCCGGCCCGAATTCGGTACATCATAATAGTTGTAACTGTAATAATAGGGGTAATAAGGATAATAACCCCACGCATAGTGATAGGGATAATAGCCCCATGCCGAGGCGAAATACGGACCATAAGAAAAGCCGAATCCTACAAATCCAAAAGGACGGACGAACGGGTTATAGTATGGCGCGAAGCCCGCATAATAAGGGCTGTAAAAACCGGAATAATAGTCATTCCAGAACCTGTTATAGGTATAATCCCGGAAAGCAAACTGCGAGTAATCGATCCATCCGTCACGATATCCCTCCTCATAAGCACCTGCACTCCCGGCATCAGTATCGCCGTAATAGCCATTATAGCCGCCATCGTCATAATAGCGATCACTCAGCGATTGAAACTGGGTATAACATCCGGAAAGCAATACCACAAGCACCAGCGGGAGTAAATAGACGAGTAATTTCTTCATGGTGAACCTCCTTTTAACCAGGTGATTCTTTTTTGAAATGGCCTTTTAAGGAAAAACCAGCGTTCAATAGTTCAAAATCCAGATACGTTTTCTTATACAACGTCTCAGGGGGCCGTTTTGTTTCTTACAGGAGAGAATACGGAATTCAGTTAATGGAATCCATACCATCATGGTGCTATACGGCATATACTGTTGTAGAACAATAATATGTGCCGGATAATACCTATATTTCACCCCGAAGTGACTTTGCGATGACTTCCGCCTTCGAATTCACATGTAATTTTTTGTAAATATTCCGGATATGAGCCCGTACCGTATCAATGGCGATATCCATCCTCCCGGCGATCATCTTATAACTCAAGCCGTCGACCAGCCCTATTACGATCTCCTGTTCGCGGGGGGTCAATTCACTTTCCGGCTCCCTTTTTATTTCGGGTTTTTTAAAATAATCAATCACTTTACGAGCGATTTGGGGCGACATGGGTGAGCCGCCGTCAACGAGGGTATCTATCGCTTCGCTGATCTCGGATAACGATGTATGTTTAAGGAGATACCCTGATGCACCGGCACAAAGAGAATCGAAGATCTTATGAGAATCATGATAAACGGTCAGCATCACAATCTCGATCTCAGGATGTTGATTTTTAATCAATTTCATCCCGTCGATGCCCGACATGCCCGGCAATTCAATATCCATAAGAATGATATCCGGGGTTTTACCTTCTTTTACTGCTTTGAGAAGCATTTCCACTGAATCGTACGCCATCTTGCACTCGTAATTCTGCCGGCTGTCAAGATATTGCTGCATCAGGTTTCTGATTTTATCGTTGTCTTCGACGATGGCAATAGAAGTCATGATACTAAGTTTGGTTTGAACGATTATTAAATTCCCTTACCCGATATGATCACGGTAAAACCTTCCGTGTTATCAAATTCAACCTCCGCCCCTATCCGTTCAGAACGGAGTTTCATATTTCTCAGGCCGTGACCACTTTTTCTGCTTTCCCCGGTCATCCCTGCACCATCATCATGAATTTCAAGATGATACCCCCCCTTCTCAATGGTAAAGGCGATTGAAGCCCGGCCGGCCCCCGAATGTTTGGCGATATTATTAACCGCTTCTTTAAAAATAAGGTACAGATTCTGGCGCACATTCACCGGGATGGGTTTCTCGTTCTGGACATGCCCGAAATCGTACGTCAGCCCGATCTGTGCGGACCCCAGCACACGATTGGCGTAATCCTGCATCCTGTCGGTGAGGTCGCCAAAGCGATCGTTCCGTGCGTCTATTGACCAGACAATATCGTCCATGGCATGGACGATCTCCCGGCTCTGATCGCCGATCTGGCGCAATGGCTCTCCCAGATCTTCCGGAAGTTCACTGCTTTGCAGGTAGTCGGTCTGCAGGGCAATTTCGGTCAGCGAAGCCCCGACATCATCATGAAGATCACTGGCAATACGTACCCGCATCCGCTCGATTTCGATCTGTCGTGAAGTGCGGTAGTTGTTATATCCCAGAATAACAAGGGCCAACAAAAACATGCTCCCGAGAGAAAGAAACCACCAGCTTCGCCAAAAAGGAGGTTCTACCGTAAAACGCATGACAGCCTGCTGAAGGCTCCACACGCCGTCGCTGTTGCGGGCCCTCACCTCAAAAACATAATCCCCGTCAGGCAATGCCGAATAGCGCACCGACCGGCGGTCAGTGAACATCCAGCCCCGGTCAATTCCCTTCAGGCGATACTCGTAAAGCATCTCTTCCGGAGAAGAAAAACAGAGACCTATGTAATTTATGGTGAGATAATTATGGTCGTAGCTGAGATCGATGGTCGTATCGGGATTCATCGTCTGTCCCATTACATTAACACCGGTGATATACACCGGCGGCCCCACAATATTGGGATAATCAAGCGCCGGGTTTACTTCTGTCAGGCCGCTTACCGAGCCGAACCAGATGTGCCCCTGCCGGTCCTTACAGATGGCGTTCCAGTTCATCTCATTGGAGACCAGCCCCATCCCGGAAGTGATGCGTTTGAGGTACGGCGTATCGAGATGCACGATATCTCCGCGTCCGATCATCCCCACTACCGCATGATCCACCTTGACGATCCCCCTGTTCGTGCCAATCCAGTAGTTCTGGTTATTATCCTGAATGATGGTATAGCAGATATCGTTCTGAAGACCGTCTTTGATCACAAATCCATAGAATTTTCCGTTTTTGTAAACATTGATGCCACCAAACCCGGCAAACCACAGGAGGCCGTCTTTATCCTCGAAAATATTCAGGATCCCATTCTGCGTCAGTCCGTCATGAACGGAAAATGTGGTTAATTCCCCATTTTTATATCGTGTCAATCCTTCCAGGGTGCCGATCCAGACGGCGCCGTGGCTGTCCTGAAAAATGGCCCGGACGTCATTCCCCGCCAGGCCATTTTTCCCGGTCAGCTGCCGCCGGCTTTTGCCATCAATGATAATGATGCCGTTGTCATCCGACCCGATCCAGTACCGGCCGCGGGCATCCTGCATGATCACACGAATTTTATGGAAAGGCAATGTCCCAAAGGGATGATTGATGATTTTGCCTTCTTTTGTGATCACGCTTACTCCGTCGCCGGTGGCGATCCAGAGGCTTCCATCCCGCATCTTGTTTATGCTGTACACCCGGAGGTCGGCCAGGCGGTTATTTAATGAGAAAGCCGTTGCTTTCCTGTGTTTCACCAGGCTCAATCCGTTGCTGAAGGTGCCTACCCATATTTCATCATGCGCCCCCGGCACTACTGCAGTAACCATATCGCCGGAAAGTCCTGTTTCATCCGTATAATTGACTACCCGTTCTCCACGGAAACGGCACATCCCTCCGCCATAGGTTCCGATCCAGAGATTTCCCTCCGAATCCTGCATCAGGCATTCAATCGTATTGCTGCTCAATCCATTATTTACCGTATAGGTTTTGAACCGCCCGTTTTCCAGGCGGACCAGCCCTTTGTTCGTACCGATCCACAGGATTCCCCGCAGCCCCTGATAGAGGCAATTTACCTGGTTGGACGGAAGACCGTTCCCGGAGGTAAAATTATGAAACGTCCCGTTACGGCTGATGCGGCACAAACCGCCTGATGTAGCCAGCCAGATCGTACCATCATTACCGATCAGCAGATCGTGGACATCTTCATTAGGCAATCCGTCGCTGAGGGTGATCCGCCGCTTCCATGTCCCGTCTTTCAATTCATTCACTCCGGAGGAGGTAGCAATCCAGTATGTTCCTGCCTGATCTTCGACAATCTTCCTGACGCGATCATTCAATAGCCCATCGCCGGTGGTAAGATGCCGCCACTTGCCGCCCGGGGTTTTCTCGAAAAGCCCGTCTCCCTCGGTTGAAACCCACAGATTGCCCTGCCGGTCCATGTACAGATTATTTATGGGATGATGAAAATGCCGGTTGAGTGAATCGGGTGTGGTAAAAGTACCATTCTGAAGAATCGAAAGTCCGCGGTCGGTGCCTATCCATATCTTCCCGTCGTGTCCCAGCAGAAGCGCATTCACACGGTCGTGCACGAGCCCCTGATCGGCAAAATAATTGCGAAACGTCAACCCGTCGAAACGATTCAGGCCGTGCCCGCTTCCGATCCACATATAACCCTTATCATCCTGGATGATGGCATGAACGACCGACTGGGTGAGTCCGTCTTTTATCGAATAATTACGGAAGGCGTAGAGCTGGGCGCTTGCTTCCCCGGCGGAACCCGCCACACCGCTGAAAGACACTATAACGGCGAAAAGGCACTGCAAAAATGTAAAACGCTGATTCACCGACTGGATTTACCTGTTCGTTTTTCGGAAACATCACCGGCCGGACCCGGCTGCACGATCTGCTTTAGAATAATAAATTCGTTCCGAATCTCAAATCAGGCGAAAAAGAAGCCTTTGTTTTCTGCAAAGGCGCTTCTTTTGATTTCTCGCTAAGGTGCAAAGACGCAAAGGAAAGGAAGCTTATAACCTTGCGGCTTAGCACCTTTGCGAGAAACATTCGTGGGTTTTACCCGAGATAGGCGCGCAGGGCCATGCTGCGGTTGTGGTGGCGCAGTTTGCGCAATGCCTTTTCCTTTATTTGCCGTACCCGTTCGCGCGTCAGGTCGAAACGTTCTCCGATTTCCTCGAGGGTGAGGGAATGTTCGCGACCGATGCCAAAGTAGAGGCGGATCACTTCGGCCTCACGTTTGGTCAGTTTGGAAAGGGCCCGTTCAATCTCGACCTTCAGGGAATCCCCCATTAGTTCATTGTCGGGATTGGGTGTTTCTTCGTTTTCGAGCACATCCAGCAGGCGGTTGTCTTCACCTTGCGCGAAAGGCGCGTCGACCGATAAATGGCGGCCTGATATTTTGAGGGTATCCGCCACTTCGGTGATGGTCATTTCGAGACTTTCCGCCAGCTCGGACGCAGAAGGCATCCGTTCATATTCCTGCTCGAGTTTGGATAATTCCTTTCCGATCTTGTTCAGCGCTCCTACACGGTTCAACGGCAAACGGACGATCCGGCTCTGTTCGGCCAGAGCCTGAAGGATCGACTGACGAATCCACCATACCGCATAAGAAATGAACTTAAAACCACGCGTTTCGTCAAAACGTTTTGCCGCTTTGATCAGCCCGAGGTTCCCTTCATTAATCAGATCGCCCAGGGATAAGCCCTGATTTTGGTATTGTTTGGCCACAGAAACCACGAAACGCAGGTTTGCCTTGGTCAATTTTTCGAGCGCATCCTGGCTCCCTGCCTGGATCTTTCTCGCCAGGTCGACTTCTTCCTCCGGGGTAATCAGGCTGACTTTTCCAATCTCCTGCAGGTAACGATCCAGAGATTGCGATTCCCGCATTGAAATACCACTGGACGAGATATTCTTTGGTTCTTTCTTCTTCTTGGCCACGTACTTTATATCTTTGGATTGTTGAATAATCGTTTCCTAAGCAAACGTTGATTAGTGGAAGAGATTTTATACATATTGAGAGCGTAACAATTTAAGTCAAAACAACGTTTTTTCCACTACCAAATCAACGTTTCCTGCTCCGGCCCGCGCATTTTAACGCGTCTTTCTTACATTTGTTGTTCCTCATGCGGAGTATTTTTCGTGTTTCGGTATTTATCGGCTTTCCCATTCGCGGTTAAAAACCCTCTGTCGGAATTCCTTGTTATTCCTCCGATTCCGACTGATATTCCCGGACCATAACTTCGGGATGTTTCGCCACATAGGAAAGAGACCTTTTGGCACGGGCGATAATCTCCCCGATTTCCTGATCCCCGGGATCAACCCGGGTATAGCCGATTTGCACCGATAAATCAAGTTCTCTTTCTTCATTCACAATATAAGGTTCTTCGAACTTCATCTTCAGGAGGTGAGACCATTCTTCCACTCCACTCCCGCCTTTGTCCTGCAAAATAAAGGAATAAATATAATCGGAATAATATCCCAGAATGCCGGTATGGTCATAGCGCGAAGGATTGGCTATATCAACGATATTTCGTTGCAATGTACGAAGTTCTTCCAAACGGAGCTGCGTACGTATCGACGAAAGATCGTTGAGAGTCAGAAACCCGAACCAGAGTATATAACTTGTATCCGGTGTCAGGCGTTCTTTCTCCATTCTGAGAACCGCTTCCCACAAATCATATTCATAGACATTGTATTCATTAACGAAAAGCTGATGGCCGGAGGGGGAATTCTTCCATTCGGCGGCCAGTCGCAGGGCGGCAACGCGGACCAGGTTGATTACTTTATGTTTTACCGCTTCGGTAAATATCAACGGATTATCGTGATAAACAATGACTGCCATCTGCCTGTGTTCATTTACCAGAACCGGCACAGCGAGACTTGCCCCGCGGCTGGTTTCTTCTTTTGAGGATATCCGCTTCGGGTTGCCATTAAAGTGGATGGAAAACTCCGGCTTCCCTGAAATCAATGCCTGATGTGCCGTAGCGCCTTCCTCCAGCTCCAATCCGACAGGCAGAGGGTTCACTGCCCCCGCTGAACTCATGACGGTACACCAGCGATTCATCCCCCGGCAGAGGAATGTCACGCCGCCACCAGGCACGATCATCTGTAACTGATCCGCCAGCCGTTCGATGAGTTTCATGGATGAACTCCGCTGGTTCAGGCACTCAAGCCGCTCCTCATAGGCCGTCCACCCCGACTGATTATCCATCAGTTCGTTGAGTTCGAGGAAGGTTTGAAGCAGGTTCCGCAATGCGCGGGTGTAGGCATTCAATGCTTCCTCAAAAAGCGACTGTTCGGGTGATCCGCTGAATTCAAGCACCGTCAAAGCAACCGTTTCCCCGTTATTGATGAACGGAAACAGGCAGCAATAATCTACGGGCACCTTGTCGAAATAATGAGTCAGGGCCTCGGGAGGCAAATCTTCGCCTACTTTTATAGCCAGCGGCTCTGTAATATTGCGGTAATGTCCCAGGTAACTCTCCTCAAAGGCCATACGGTCGCGGAAAGTTACGTTCTCATAAATCGTTGCGTGACTCTCCTGTACCAGTTGCCCGCGGTCCTTGTTGATCCAATACAGGCTGATGGTGTCGGCGTTAGACGACCGGCGCAGCAGACGGATCAAATCCCGGAGGACATTCTTGAACTGGCGAAGAGCCTTTTCCTGGCGTTCCCTCTCCTTCCTCTGATTCTGTTCCGTTACGTCGTCGATTTCCAAGAGTCCGATCCTGTTGAAAAGAAGTTACGGTTTGTTATCGGCAAGGGACTCGGCCTGTTCAATCATCCGTTCAAATGCAGCCAGGCCCTTATTCCAGAAGTCCGGCGAATTAATATCCAATCCCATCTTTGCGACGAGCCGGTCGGGCCATTCCGATCCTCCCGCACTCAACAAACCCAGATAACGATCGGCAAATCCATCCGGATTTTGCTGATATTCCTCGTAAAGTGCCAATACAAGCAATTCGCCGAATGCATAAGCATAGACATAACCCGGGGTATGCAGAAAATGGGGAATATAGCACCACCATAACGAATAACCATCTGTCAGCGTCACCGAATCTCCATACAGGTCTGTCTGTGTTTTGCGCCATAATTCCGAAAACCGTTCTGTTGTCAGCTCTCCCTGTTCACGCCTCTCCCCGTGCATGGCATTTTCAAAACGATTCATTGATATCTGACGGAAGATCGTGGCGATGGTGTCGTCAATCTTACCGGTAAGCAGGGCAAGTTTCTCAGAAGGATCCGTCAGTTCACGGTAGAGATTCTGGAAAACGAGCATCTCTCCGAAAACAGACGCCGTTTCGGCAGTTGTCAGCGGAGTATCGGCCTGCAGAATCCCCTGTTTCCGCGACAGATACTGATGAATACCGTGTCCCAGCTCATGGGCAAGCGTCTGGACGTCGCGAACCTGTCCCGTATAATTCATGAATACGTAAGGGTGTACCTGCGGAACCGTGCTCGCTGCATAGGCCCCGCTCCGCTTGCCGGGATGCGGAGCGGCATCAATCCATCGTTTTTCAAAAAACTGCCGGACAATCTGCCCCATTTCAGGATGAAAAGCGGCGTAGGAGTTTGAAACAATACTCTGCGCCTCCTCCCATCTGAATCTGGTATCCGTCTTCCTGAGCGGGGCATAACGGTCGTAATCGTACATCTCATCGTAGTCCAGCAGCCGCCTCTTAAGCCGGTAGTATCGTTGCACAAGAGGGTAATGGTCTGTGGCGGACTTCACCAGTGTCTCCACTGCCTGATCCTCGATTTCGTTAGCCAGATTCCGGGAGGTGATCCACCGGGGATAATTACGCAGGCGGTCATCCGCATGTTTGTCGGCCAGTACCGTATTAAAAATATATGTCAGAGGCCGGGTCATATCGCTGAACGTGGCAGTGATGGACTCAGCGGCTCTTCTGCGCAGTTCGCGGTCTCCTTCGTGCAACTTACTGAGGATCTGCTGTTCGGTGAGCATTTCACCATCCAGAATGAAATGAGCGGCGCCCAGGGTTTCGTCGAAAAAACGAACCCAGGCCTGGCGGCCGGTTACGGATTTAGCGGCAAGAACCTGCTCAGCTTTCTCTTCCAAAACATGAGGCTTATAGCGGCGGGAACTCTCCAGGTAGTGCCGGTAGTGTTCCAGGCCGGGGGCTTCGATCAGTTCCTTTGCCTTCCCTTCCTGAATAGCCAGCCATTCCACCTCAAAGAAAACCAATATCTGATGAACCTGGGAAGACAATTCCGTGATCTCGGCCAGCAGTCTGCCATAAGCGCTCTCGCCGGTGTCGGTAGACCAGAGCAGGTGAGCAAAAGAACCAAGCCGTCCAATCGTCTCATAAATGGCTTCCATGTCCTGCAACGCCCGGTTTAGTCCGGCTGGGGTCAGACCGGCAACCCGGCCGTGATATTTTTCGGCGAACATCCCGGCACGCCGGACAACGTCCTCACGATCTTTTCTTAACTTTTCGCTATCGATTCCTTCATATAAATCCGATAAGTCCCATGTAATATCTGCGGCGCCAAACTTGTCTGTTCCTGTACTCATGAATGGAATAATTGAACTTTTAAAACGTTTTCTGCACTAACTAAGAAGATGCAATATAGAAAATTCCTCAAAGCCGGAGGCCCTTCGCTGTACTTCCATATCTCCGTTGCTCCTGCAAACATCAATCCTGATGGTAAACAGCCGTGTAACGCACACAACACGTCGATATTTAGTCAATCAATGCGTAATTTTGATGGAAACAATATCGGCTTCCGCCACGATTGCGGAAACCGGAAGTTACGCGTACTGAGCAGAAAAAGATCCATAAACATCAAATTGTCATCAAATTGAAATCCCTCGAAGAAATCTTCGGACCCAATACCGCACTTGTCGAAGAACTGTACAACCAATTTAAGGATTCTCCGGAGTCGGTGCCGGATCATTGGAAGAATTATTTCCGTAAGCTCGATTCACGAAGCGACGGTGCAGCCGCTTTTGAGCCGCCAAAGACAAACGGGCATCATTCCGGAGAGGGCGTGAGCGTTCTTCAGGAGGCTCCGCCTGCCGTCAGGGAGAGGGCCGTTAAGCCGCAAGAACCAAAGGAGACCGGGCCGGAAGCCGAATACGAAAAGATTAAGGGCGTTGCTACGAAAGTAGTCGAAAATATGGAAGGAAGCCTCGGGATCCCGACGGCTACCTCGCTGCTTACGGTCCCGGTAAAAATGCTGATCGAAGATCGTCTTCTCATTAATGAATATCTCGAGCAACGCGGAGATCCCAAGGTTACTTTCACTCACCTGATTTCATGGGCCATCATTCATGCACTGAAGGAATTTCCGGGCATGAACAACCATTTTGAACTCAGGGACGGAGTTCCCTATAAAGTTAAACTGAAACACGTCAATTTCGGCATTGCCATTGACGTTCCGGGAAAAAACGGAGAACGGCGGCTGCTGGTTCCCAATATCAAGAAAGTGGATCAGATGAACTTCCGGGAGTTCGTCGAGGCTTATTCCGAACTCATCAGCAAGGCCCGTAACGGGTTGCTTCAGGTGGATGATTTTCAGGATACCACCATCAGCATCACCAACCCGGGAACCATAGGCACGGTGTCCTCCAGCCCGATCCTGATGCAGGGTCAGGGAACGATTATTGCAACAGGCGCCATGAATTATCCGGCTGCTTTCCAGGCAATGGCGCAGGACGTGCTTAATCATCTGGGGATCAGTAAAGAAATGACCATCACCAGTACGTATGATCACCGTATCATACAGGGTGCCGAATCAGGGTCATTTCTTGCCAGGGTTCATCGTCTGCTCAACGGAGAGGGTGATTTCTACAATGATATTTTTGCCGATCTGGAGATTCCTTACGAACCGATCCCATATGGTACGGACAACTACAGCGGCCATCTTACCGACGGCACCACTTCCTCCCTGGAAGTAAAGAAAAAGGCCATCGCTGTCATGCAGCTTATCAACATGTACCGGACACGCGGGCATATGCTGGCCGATCTCAACCCTCTCAGCCATGGACCGGGGCACAGTCCGGAGCTTGAATTCAGCTATTATGGGTTGACGATCTGGGATCTTGACCGTGAATTTTACTGTGGCGGACTGGGCGGCTACGAGAATGCATCGCTGCGGCATATCCTGTCTCTGCTGCGCAAAACCTACTGCGGCCATATCGGGGCGGAATATATGCACCTGCTTAACCTCGAGGAACGCGACTGGCTGCGGGAAACGATGGAATCGACTACCAACAATCCCAATCTCACCATCGAGGAGAAACGCCAAATCCTGCACAAGCTGAATATGGCAGGCGCTTTTGAACAATTTCTGCAGCGCAAGTACATCGGTCAGAAGCGATTCTCGCTCGAAGGGGCTGAGACGCTCATCCCCATGCTCGATTTCCTGCTGGAAAATGCAGGGGAGTTCGATGTCGTAAATGTAAAAATGGGGATGGCGCACCGGGGACGGCTGAATGTACTGGTAAATACCATCGGGAAGACCTATCAAAAGGTGTTTGCCGAGTTTGAAGGGAATGTCGATCCTTCGACCTCACACGGTTCTGGGGATGTGAAATATCATTTGGGCGCGAGCGGGATACACACCACGGAGCACGGCAAAAAGATTCGCATCGACCTGCTTTCCAATCCAAGCCATCTGGAATCCGTCAATCCGGTTGTTGAGGGTGCTGCCAGGGCCGTACAGGACCACTGTCCAACGGAGTGGGAAGATGCCCGGAAAAAGGTTGTCCCGTTGCTGATTCACGGGGATGCCGCGTTCTCGGGAGAAGGAGTCGTAGCCGAAACCCTGAATATGTCGCAGCTCCGCGGCTTCGGCACGGGA
>CAZNHE010000063.1:0-17654 GCA_964572735.1 uncultured Chitinophagales bacterium
TCCCCTCCCTTGAGGGAGGCGTAGGAGGGTGTTTGATGCGGGTTCGGATCTGGCACCACAGGTGTGAAAAGGTAATCCGCAAGGATGGTTTATGAACCACATCCTGTCCCGGCATGGTACCTTTTACGTGTCCGCGTTGCCTGGTGTTGTGCTTGTCAAACACCCCTGTAAGTCCCCTCGAGGGGACGGAAGAGAGGTGGTGCTTTACGAATCGGTCCCGATATCTTTTCCCAGTTTGTCGAGCCGGTAATTGCGGATGCGCAGTCCTTGTTTGATCCCCGGAGCTGTTCCAAGCATGGATGCTGCCAGGATGATAAAAAAAAGAACAGGTTCTTTATCCGGAAGCAAGCCGTCGGGCGGCCTTGAAATGATGAAAATCATGGTCGGAAGGACCAGCAGAATACTCATAACGTAGGGGTATTGTTCCAGGTGCAAAGCCCTGGAGTCAAAACGGCGGGCGAGGAAATAGCTTATACTTCCAAACAGCAGGACGTGTGCGGCATAAGTGACGAAGGTGATGTTGCTCCCGTATTCCACGTACCGGAAAAAGCGGTGGATAAACCAGTAAATTGCCATTCCTGTCGCGATACTGAAGACAGAATAGACGAGAACCCGCGGCCAGTTTTGTTTTCCCTGATGCGTAACCACATTCAAAAACCTGTTTGTTCAGGTTGAAATTAAGGATTATCCGGAAATTATTGAAAATCAGCGATCCTTAAGCCAGGACTCGGGATCCACGTTCTTCTTCCCGACGTGGATCATGAAGAATAGGACCTCTCCGCGGGCCGAGTTTTTATCTCCCGATAAGCCGATTACATCTCCCTGTCTAACAATCATATTCTTGTGTACCAGCACCTGGCTCAGGTTTCCGTAAATCGTTTTATACCGGCCATGGTTCACAAACACGAGATCACCATAGCCGGTAATCGGCTGTATCGCAAACACATAACCGTCGCTCACGGCATGAACCGGCGTTGCAGGCGGGGCCGCAATATCAATTCCTAAATTTGAAATTTTGGTGCCATACAGCGGATGGACGACAATTCCGAAGTGAGCCGTTACAATCCCGTCGACCGGCCAGGGCAGTTTGCCTTTTTCACTGGCAAATTCTTTCTGAAACGTATTGATCTCCGCTTTTGTAATTTTGTTCCGGTCGACAATGGGAGCACTGTACCTTTTAACCATTTCGGCACGTTTGGAAGGGTCTTTTATTTTTTCCGCAGCGGCCAGTTTCTGCTGTCGTTCCGCTTCCAGCCTCCGCAATCGCCTCTCTTCAGCCATCTGTACCTTTTCAGCCTGTGCGATAAGTTTGGTAAGCGTGCTGTTCAGATCGTCAACCTGCCGGCGTGTATCTTTGATCATCTTTTTGAGACGGCCGCGGTCTTTTCTGATATCGGCGATCATATTCTGTTGCAGCTTGCTTCGTTGCTCCAGATCCTCTTTTTCGCCGCGTGTTTCGCCAAGAAGTTCCTTTTTCTCCTTTTGAGAGGCCTCCAGGTCCTTCCGTCGGGCTTCGAGTTGCTGCTCATCCTCCCTGATCCGGTCTTCCTGTCCCTTTCGGAATTGCGCGAACTTTCTCAAATAATAAGCCCGCACGAGCATCTGGTTCACCGAATGAGAGGTGAGCAGCAGGGCCAGGGAAGTTTCCCGACCGTGAGTATATAAATACGTAAGTGTATGCTGATATTGCAGAATCAGCTTATTTAGTTCCTGTTCCTTTTCCTGGTAAGCCTGCTGCGTAACTTCGATCTCATGCTGCACGGTCTGCTGCTCTTTTTGCAGCTTTTTGATCAGGGCATTTCTCAGGATAATTTCCTTGTTCAGAGCTTCATAATGTTTCCTGGTTTCTTCGAACTTGTTCTCGGTTGCTGTAAACTGCTTCCGGTAAGATTCGATCTGACTTTTAAGCTGAATAATTTCGTGCTGGGTACTGCGCTGTTTTTCAATCAGGTTCCGGCGCATTTGCTGGTAGTCCTGTGCATAAAGCGGAGGCAGGCACCAGAACAGCAATGCCGGAACCGATAGCAAAAGGACAGATAATCGCCTCATAATCGATTGATCTTTATGCCGGCCGGCAGACCGGGATCAAAATTGAGATGTTTGGGATTGATTGTGAGTGATTGCACCAGCATCAGGAGTGAGGATCGCCCATTGTTGCTCGTCATCCCGATTTTCCGGGGGAGCCGGAATCCGTCGATTGTGGCATAGGCGCTGTAGACAAAGTTCGTAATGGCATCGGCGTGTTTAAAAGGATAAATGATCTTTCGGATCGATCCGTCCTTCCGGTCGAGATAAGCCCGGGTGCCGTCTTTAAATCTTATATAGTAAAAATGCTTGTTTTCATAAAGAGCACGTATCGGCTTACCACCCAGGTCGGGGGCCAATAAGGCAATGGGGTTCATCGGCATGATGCCGTTCAAATACAGATAACCGTAATCCTGCAGCGACATCTTACGGGCCGTCTTGTCGATCCTGTTATAGATAAGCACAGAATCATTGGAAATCAACAGCCGGCCGCCTTCAATTCCAAGTCCGTTTTTGTACCGGACGAGCGCTTTGTTCCGGTTGGCATCGAACAGAAGCGTTCCCCTCTGATGATTCCCTGGCTGGTTGATGATCACTTTTCCTTTCCCGGAGATGCCTTTCAGCGTTTGTTCATAGCCGGTCAGCAGACGGCGCAGGCTGTCGGGAGGCAGCGAGCTTTTGTGGAACGTCTGGCCGGTGGTGGCGTCAACGATGAGGGGACGGGAGCCGCGGCAAGCCTGCAACAAGGCGGCTCCGGCAATGAACAGGATAAAGAGCTTGTGGGGGACGAATCCCTTCATCTGCTATCGGGAAAGTTTGTCTTTTAGGTAACGCTTTGTGGAGTCTTTCTGAAAGGCTTTTTGCCACCAGTACCGGGCGTCGTTCATATCGTTCATCTGCTGGTAAACATCCCCCAGATGTTCCATGACATCCGCATCCGATGGGTTGTTCTTTATGGATTTAAGGATGTAATCGCGAGCTTTGGCATAATTCCCCTGTTTATAAAATACCCATCCGATGGTATCGAGGTATGCCGGGTTGTCCGGAGCAATACTGATTGCCTTGAGCGCCATAGTGCGGGCTCTGTCAAGCTGTTTCCCCTGAACAGCCAGAAAGTAAGCATAGTTATTCAGCGCATTATCATTGACCGGATTTATGAGAATGGCCTGCTGATAACTGCTGTCGGCCGCAGCCGTGTCTCCGACAGCAGAACAGGCGTCGCCCAGTGTGCTGTAAATGACCGATTTAAAGTTGCGGCGGGCAGGCAGGGTAGTGGCTCTCTTCAGCCAGGGAATAGCCTGCGAGGCGTGCCCCTTCATCATATAGGCCGATCCTACAGCAAACTGAATAAATGTGTTGTCAGGCACAGATCGGGCGGCCTTCTGACCGGTTGTAATAACATGGTCATAGTTCCTCTGCGAATACTGTAACTGAATGAGTTGCTGCCAGACCACATCGTTGGTGGAGTCGAGCTTCACGCTGGTCTGAAATTCGCGGATTGCCCCGCTCCGGTCGCCCTGAGTCAGTTGATAGCGGGCTGCTATGGCATGAGCGGTGGCATTATCAGGATTGGTATTTAGAAAGCTGTGGATCAGCCGGCCGCTCAGGCTGTCGAGAATGGCGGAGTGGTTCTTTTTCTGAGTCTCTTTTATGATCTGATCGATAAGCTTTACTTTTTTTGCGGGGTCGACATTCTGATCGCTCACAACCGATTCCAGCAGTACCCCGGCACTGTCCCACCGGGCTTCATTCAGATAAATTCCCGCAAGGTGCATAATCAGATACATTTTTCCGGGCATATCCTGCAAGGCATGCCGGTATAGCGATTTCGCCTTCTGCTGCTTCCCGGTGCTTTCATAATATTCACCCAGCGTATGGATAGCCGTCGGATTGTCGGGATCCAATTGATAAATATGCTCCAGGACACTCACCGCCGAATCGGATTCATTGAGCTTGTTATAGTTCAAAAATTTCTGATAATAAATTTGCGGGTCTTCTCCATTGAGCCGGAGAAGACGGTCGAGTGTCCGATTGGCGCTTCTGAAGTTCCCTTCCTGTTCCTGCAGGGCGACTATTTTATTCAATAAATCAACATCCCTGGGATGATGGCTCAGGATTGTCTGAAGTTGTTCCTCCGCACCCTGGAGATCGCCGTTTGCCTGATTGATCTGTGCCAGTTTCAGACGGTACCATTTATTATCCGGATCTAACTGGACCGACTGCCCGGCGTAATATTCTGCATTATCCATGTCGTCGAGCTTCAGGTAAGTATCGGCAAGTGCGTAATTGATGGCAGGGTCGTTCGGCAGAACAACGTAAGCCTTGGTAAGGTAATCCAGGGCATTTTTATAGCTTTGCAACTCGAACTCGGTAATTCCCCGGATATAATCGGAACGCGCCTGCAGGCTGTCTGAGCGGCTTGTCCGGTTCTCCTGGATGATGGAATCCGGGGAAGTCGTGGTATGCTGGGCACTGGAACAATAAGTCAGCGCAAAGGGGAGGAATATCAGTAAATAGAAACTTTTCTTCATGCCATCAGAAGCTCATGATGTAGCTGCGATTGTAGTTATACCCGGTCGCCCTGCCTGCGTTTTCCGGTCAAATGCCTCGCATGATAACGATTTTGCACTAAAAAGGTTAGAACGGCCGGACATTTATCCCGTGTTTCGAACTGAGCCGGCGTTTATGGATAAAACCGGCATATCCTCCGGGAAAAATCCGTTCCGGATAACGTTATGCTGGTTAAAACGGTGAAAATCTCCTGGTGTTGTCTGTCGGGATATAAGCCTGTGCAATGTTCCTGATTTTTTCCGGAAAATCCGCAGACTTCCTCATTTTACAGGTATCGGGACAGAAGACCTTTCACCTGCCAGGCATATGTTCCGCCAAAAAGATTGGTGTGAACCAACAGGGGATAGAGGTTGTAAATATCTTTGCGCTCTTCAAAGCCGGGGTTCAGGGGATAGGCCTCTTCATAAGCCTGGTAAAAATGTTCATCGAATCCCCCGAAAAGCCGGGTAAAAGCCAGCTCGATCTCGCGGTGCCCGAAATATACGGCCGGGTCTATTAATACCGGTATTTTCCTGTTGCTGCACATGAAATTGCCGCTCCACAAATCGCCGTGCAGTAATGCAGGGGGCTCCTTAGGGAACAATTCCGGCAGTTTCTGATAAAGCCGGTCAAATTTCCGGACGACGTCCGGGGAAAGCTGCCCTTTGGCTACCGCCATTGCAACCTGAGGTTCCAGCCGTTCACGGATGAAGAAGTCAACCCAGCTATGATGGCGCCGGTTGGATTGAGGAAGCCTGCCGATGTAATTATCATGATCCAGGCCGAAAGAAGTATTTGTTACCCGGTGCAGAGCTGCCAGGCTTCGTCCGAACTCCCGGTAGAAACCGGGATCGGGAGCTACCGGTTGTATAAAATCCATGATGAGATAGCCGACGTTCGACCCCCTCGCAAAACCGGTCATGACGACTTCCGGAATATGAATGCCCCGGGCATGTTTCCGCAACAGGCTCAATCCGCGTGCCTCTTTCTCAAACATGTCGGCATCGGTTCCTGTATGATACTTGAGGAAATAAAGCGAACCGTCTTTCATCTCCAGCACCGACGCATCGTTAATATCGCCGCCCGAAACAGGACGGCTTCGGTAAATACGATGGCCAAGCTGCTGTTCCAGATGACTCCGGAATGATTCGTTAATCATGAGCGGGTACGTAGCCGGACCTTTTTTGATGGTTCCGGGATGAATAATGGCAATTGTTAAGTCAAGATAACGACTCTTCGGGTAGTTAAATAGCAGGAATCTGCCGGCCGGCCGGAAGGCCGCTGTTTCACCGGTTACCCTGGTATTCCAAACACCCTTCCCTTATCTATGTGCAGTTTTGGCGGCCCGGGGAATGGTTCCTTCCGTAATGCCTGCGGCAATATTGTGAGGGAGATGGCGTGGGTGCTCGATATTTCCGTAAGAAAGCCGCAGCTTCGTATGAACGGCTTATTATCGCAAAAACAATCATGTTAAATAATATAGCGGAGCGGTCGTCCGGACAGGAACATGACGAGCAGCAAAAATGATCTCTTGCGGGTTTTGATAATGGAGGGAATAATAATCGCCTCAGGCCGCAGAATTTTTCCCGGCAGTTATGGAAGAGAATTA
Source organism: uncultured Chitinophagales bacterium (assembly GCA_964572735.1). GTDB lineage: Bacteria > Bacteroidota > Rhodothermia > Balneolales > DATFMH01 > DATFNI01. The sequence continues at coordinate 6,185 of CAZNHE010000063.1, forward strand.
AGAAGGATAGAGAATCCATCCTCCAAAAGCGTAAAATCTGTAGGAAGCATTTGTCCGGGGAAGTTCCGCCATCTCCGGTTACTCCCTGATCCAGGGTTTCAAAACGCTCAAAAGTCCGGCACAACTGCGGTAAAGGATGTCGAAAACCTTTTCAAAACCGGCCATTCCTCCAAAATAAGGATCCGGCACGGCCAGATGGTCGGGCTCCGGGTCAAAAGAACGCAGCAGGACCACTTTGGCGGTATAGCGCTTTTTGCGGTCGAGAAGGAGGATGTCCCTGTAATTCTCATGATCCATCGCCACAATGAGGTCAAATTCTTCAAGATTCTCTGCACGGAGCTGCTGCGCCCGCGAATGCAGATGTACGCCGTGTTTTGCAGCCACTTCCCGGCTCCTGGAGTTCGCCAGCTCGCCGATGTGGTAATCTGCCGTACCGGCCGAATCTACATAAAACCAGGATTGCAGCCCTGCCTCTGTCACCAGATGCTGAAAAATTCCTTCCGCCGTCGGGCTGCGGCAGATGTTTCCCAGACACACGAAACAGATCGTATAGGGCCTTTCCCGGGTGATGGGACGTAAAGGAAGAACAGGTGTGGTATCAGTTGACATCGCCAATCATTTTAATGGATAGTTTCTGTCTGGGGCATAGTTTGGTTTTCCAGGAAAATCCGGCGTCATCAGGGCGGAATGTTTATCCTGGAATAATGGATATTAAAGTCAGGATTTCTATTTTTGCGCAAATTTACGACTAATAAAGGAAATTAGCCGCGTGCAGCACTTTTTGCGTTGTTTTTATCGACTGCTTCTTTTGAGAAAAAGCAAAGGTATGAATCTCCGTCGAATGATTCATGCCGATACCATTAGCTATTTTTCGTATATTTAAAGTTTATAAATTGATTTACCATGAAAAGTGAATATGCCACAAAAGCCCAGAGTCACGGAGAATCTGCCGGGTATCGGTTGCCGGACAGGGCAGCGTTCTGTGACATCCGGCGCCCTGGCGGCTTAGGAGTGAAAGGAACGAAAAGAAGCTTTTGAGAAACCAGGGATTGGGTAAAAGAACGGTTTCACAAAGTTTTCTGAAAATACTTTTCGGAGTGAACTCATAAATTGATGATTCGATCCACCGTCTTGTATGGAAAAGAAATTCATTGAAGTTAAGCAGATAACATATCCGAAGGCTGAAGTTGAGGTCCTAAAATGGTGGCAGGCTCAGCGCATCTTTGAGAAGAGCATTACCTCACGGGAGGATGGCATCCCGTTTACTTTTTACGAAGGCCCGCCCACGGCGAACGGCAAACCGGGGATCCATCATGTCCTCTCCCGCACCGTAAAAGATCTTTTTTGCCGGTACCGTACCCTGAAAGGATTCAAAGTCGAGCGGAAAGCCGGATGGGATACCCATGGCCTGCCGGTTGAAATAGAGGTGGAAAAAGAACTGGGACTGAAGGGGCGCTCGCAGGTCGAAGAGTACGGTATTGCCGCGTATAATGCGAAATGCCGCGAAAGTGTCCTGAAATACAAAGATCTGTGGGATCAGCTCACTACCCGGATGGGCTATTGGGTGGATCTGGATAATCCTTATGTCACTTTTGAGAATGACTACATCGAATCGGTCTGGTGGGCGCTCAAAACGCTCTATGAAAAAGGGCTGCTGTACAAAGGATACAAAATTCAGTGGTACTCGCCGGGCAGCGGCACCGTCTTGAGTTCACATGAGGTCAGCCTTGGTTACCAGGAAGTACAGGATCCCTCGGTATTTGTCAAATTTCCGGTGAAGGGGGAAAAGGCGTATTTCCTGGCATGGACCACCACTCCATGGACGCTGATCTCCAACATGGCACTGACGGTCCGCGAGGATTTCGATTATGCTTATATCCATCTGACGGATTCCGGGGAAATTCTGATCCTGGCCACAGAGCTGATCGATGCCGTCATCGAGGAAGAATATGAAATCGTCCGGGAACTGAAGGGCAAAGACCTGCTGGGCCTGCACTATCAGCCTTTGTTCGAATACGCACTGCAGGAGTTCAATGAAGATGAAGCCTGGCGGGTGATCTCCGCCGATTTCGTGACGCTCAAGGAAGGCACCGGTATCGTTCATACCGCCCCTGCATTCGGCGCCGACGACTACGAAGCGGGTAAAGCCAACGGCATCCCCATGTACAATCCGGTGGACCGCGACGGCTATTTCGTCCCTGAGGTCGATGCGTTTGCCGGACAATGGTTCAAAGACGCCGATAAGGGCATCATCCGGGACCTGAAGGAACGGGGACTGCTGTATAAGCAGAAGACGTATCTTCATAATTATCCTCACGACTGGCGAAAGGGAACGCCGCTGATCTCTTACCCGGTCGAATCGTGGTTTATTCGTACGACGGCCGTACGCAACCGGATGGTGGAGATCAACCGGAAAATCAACTGGAAACCGGAGGGTACCGGTACGGGCCGGTTCGGAGCCTGGTTGGAGAACAACGTCGACTGGGCGATTTCCCGCCAGCGTTACTGGGGAACTCCCATTCCTATCTGGGTAAGCGACAAAGATCCCGCTTTTGTTGAATGTATCGGAAGCGTGAGCGAATTGCGTAAAAAGGCCGGCATCCCCAAAGATGAAGAACTGGATTTACATCGTCCCTATATCGATCAGATTACCTGGCCGGCTCCTGATGGCGGCACCATGCGAAGAATCCCGGATCTGCTGGATGTGTGGTTCGACTCCGGTTCTATGCCGTTTGCCCAGCGCCATTATCCCTTTGAAGACAAAGAGGGTTTCCAGGAACATTTCCCGGCCGACTTCATCGCCGAAGGAGTCGATCAGACCCGCGGATGGTTCTATACCCTGCATGCCCTGGGCACCATGCTTTTTAACAGTCCGGCCTTTCTGAACGTGGTCTCTAACGGACTCGTACTCGACGCCAAAGGCGAGAAGATGAGCAAATCGAAGAATAACGCTGTGGATCCGTTCGAGGTGATCAGGAAGTTCGGCGCCGACACGGTTCGCTGGTATATGATGAGCAATTCGTCTCCATGGGAAAATCTCAAGTTCAGTGAAGAAGGGCTGAACGAGGTACAGCGGCGATTCTTTAATACAGTGGTAAATACGTATTCTTTCTTTGCAATGTATGCAAACATAGATGCATTTACCTATTCCGAGCAGCCGATTCCATATGCCGACCGGGCTGAAATGGATCACTGGATCATTTCCAGGCTTTTCACAACCATTAAAAAAGTGGATGTCTTTTTCGATGAGTATGAGCCGACCCGTGCGGTGCGTGAGATCGAAAAACTGGTGGAAGAACTCAGCAACTGGTATGTCCGCCGGAATCGCCGCCGGTTTTGGAAGGAGGGATCGTCCCGGGATAAGACGGCGGCTTATCAGACGCTGTACGAATGCCTGCTGACAATCAGCAAGTTAATGGCCCCGGTGGCGCCGTTTATCAGCGAATGGCTCTTTCAGCGGCTGAATGAGGTAACAGGGGAAGATGAGATTTCGGTGCATCTCTCATTTTATCCTACCGTGGAAGAAACGGCAATCAATAAACAGCTTGAGCGCCGGATGGAACTGGCCCGGCTGATCTCCTCAATGGTCTTGCGGATAAGAAACAAAATGGGCATCAATGTGCGCCAGCCGCTCTCCAGGATGATACTGCCTCTTTACAAAGACGAAGAACGCCAGGCCATAGAATCCGTAAAGAAAATTATCCTGGACGAGGTGAATGTAAAGAAAATCGAATACGTTAAGGACGACACAGGTATCGTGGAAAAAGTGGCAAAACCCAATTTCCCCGTATTAGGCAAGAAAATGGGATCACGGATGAAAAAGCTGATACCTGAGATTCAGAATCTGTCGTCCGGCCAGATCGATGAGTTTGAGCACAAGGGGTCGATTTCCATCGCGCTTAACGGGGAAGCACCCGTGCGGCTGACGAATGACGATCTTGAAATTGTGAGAAGCGGGTTGCATGGATGGTCGGTTGAAACCGAAGACGGCATGACGGTTGCAGTTGATACGGAACTGACTCCCGGGCTGATAGATGAAGGCCTGGGGCGGGAGTTCATTAACAGGATACAGAATATGCGCAAAGAAGCCGATTTTGATGTGACGGATCGTATTGAAGCGGCGTTTGAGGGAGAGGATGCTCTCACCAGAGCTGTAAAAAACCAAAAAGAGTATATCAGTTCGCAGGTTCTTGCCGTTGCTATAGATCAGTATGATGACCAAAAAGTGTATGATTATACCAAAAAGTGGGATATCAACGGTTCTGAATGTACCTTAGCTATTAAAAGAAAACCTAATCCTGAAGGGTGATACTATGGGAACTACAAAAAATGAGCAGAATAAAAATGAAGAAAATCAGGTCCAGGAACGGATTACACCCTATACCGATGAGGAACTGGAATATTTTCGTCAGATCATCCTGAAAAAAAGGAAAGAAGCGGAACAGGATCTTGATATGCTGCAGGAATCCCTGAAGGAAAGCATGGAAAATGCTTCCGACGATTCTGCCTATTCATTCCACATGGCAGATGCCGGCACGGATGCGCAGGAGCGCGAAAAAACATATATGTTGTTTAACCGGACGCGGAAGTTCATTCATTATCTCGATGCGGCTCTGGAACGAATCGACAACAAGACCTACGGAATCTGCAAGGTGACCGGGAAAAAAATTTCGAAGGGACGGCTCGAAGCGGTACCACATACCCAGATCAGTATCGAAGCAAAATTAAAAAGGAGATAACCATAGAAGCGGAACATACCGACGGTTCCGGGAACAGGTCAGGTACCTTGTCCGCCTTTTGGATAACGATCTGCATTATTATCGCGATCGATCAGATCTCCAAATATTTTGTACGGACACATCACGCCCTGCATGATCTGACCATCATTCCGGGATGGCTGTCTTTTAACTATACGCTGAATCCCGGGATGGCCATGGGCTTTGACTGGCTGCCCACGACCGTGGTGAGCCTGATCTCTATTCTTGCGGTCGTGGCTATTCTGATTTATACCGTTCGCATTGCTGCAAAAGCGAATCGCGGCATGATGATTTGCCTGGGGATGATCATAGGAGGGGCCCTGGGAAATATCATTGATCGCATCGTTATGGGCTGGATCAACGGGGCGGGCGGCTTCCTGAACGGACACGTCGTCGATTTTATTCACTTCACGCCCTCAGTGGACGGCCATCCCGTGTTTCCGTATATCTTCAATATGGCCGATTCGTCGATAACGATCGCAGTGCTGATCATCCTGATTTTCAACAAACGGCTGATGTACTGGAAGAAAGAGGCGCCCGAAGAGGAACAATCGGAATCATCCGGCCATATTGAGCAGGCCCCGCAAGATCGAACCGCCGGCTGATCATCCAATATCTTCCGATCCTATGCAGGATCCTGCTTCCCAAATATTAATACAGCACTTTCGCAATCCCGTTGGAGAGGGGCTGATCTCCGATTATACTTTTGAAGGATTCAGCAGAAATGCATTATGCGGGGATGAAATCCGCCTGCGGCTGAAGACCGGGGCAGAGGGTATGATCACGGGATTAGGATGGCAGGCACGCGGATGCATGCTGGTACGCTCGTCGGCTTCCGTCCTGGCAGGTTTCCTGGCTAACCGGCCTCTCAAAGAGGCCATAACCATTGCCCGTTCCGTTCTTGCCTGGCTGGAGCAGCCCCCCGATAAGAAGAAGCCGGCGGATATTGTTGGAGATGTGGAAGCTTTGGAACAAGTACGCGGATTCCCCGCGCGAATCGGCTGCGTGAAACTCGCCTGGCAAACATTTCTGCAAGCTGCGGAGAAGGAATAAGCCACAATGTTTACAAAGATTGCACAATGGTCACAGAGACAAATACATAGTGACCAGTGTGGGATCCATTGCGCTCATTGTGGTGAATAAAATAATAAACGGGGCAAAAGACCTGGTTTTCGAAACCTGTCAGGCAATTCCAGGGATTATTTCTCTTCGGTAAAAATAGTCCGCAGAAATTCGGGGCTGTGGGGGTCGATATGATTCAACTCATGCCCCATGCGGTCGCGCTTGGTTCGCAGGTAGCGCTCATTTTCCGGGAAAGGGCGTATCTCTATGGGAACACGTTCCACAAGTTTAAGTCCGTATCCTTCCAGCCCGACCCGTTTAGTAGGGTTATTGGTCATCAGGCGGAGATGGACGGCCCCGAGCTTGCGCAGTATCTGGGCGCCCACGCCGTAATCACGATGATCGGATTTGAATCCCAGTGCTTCATTAGCCTCGATAGTATCCAGTCCCTGCTCCTGCAGAGCGTAAGCCTTGAGTTTATTGATAAGACCGATACCGCGCCCTTCCTGATTCATATAGAGAAGGAGTCCCTTTCCTTCCTGGTCGATTTTACGCAGAGCGGTATGTAACTGCTGGCCGCAATCGCATCGTTTGGAGCCAAAGATATCGCCTGTGATGCAGGAGGAATGTACGCGAACGAGGATGGGTTCCTCTTCCTTCCAGTTTCCCTTCACGAGGGCCAGATGGTTGCCGCCCGTCAGTTTCTCTTCAAATGCATGCAGCCGGAACCGGCCGTAGATGGTCGGCAGCTCAACCTGGATGACTTCCCGGACGAGTGATTCATTAGCCATACGGAAGGCAATGAGATCCTTAATGGTGATGAATTTCATACCGAAACGACGGGCAATTTTGTATAGCTCGGGGGTGCGGGCCATGTTCCCATCCGGACTCATAATTTCACAAATCACTCCAACCGGCTGCAAACCCGCAAGCCGGGCAAGATCGATCGCCGCTTCGGTATGTCCGGCACGCCGGAGAACCCCGCCTTCGGCGGCAATCAGGGGAAAAATGTGGCCCGGGCGCCGGAAATCATCCGGTGCGGTAGAAGATTTGATAAGAGCCTGAACCGTTCGTGCCCGGTCCGTTGCCGAGATTCCGGTTGTGGTGCCGTGGCGGTAATCGATGGAAATAGTAAACGCTGTTTCGTGGGACTCGGTGTTATGTTCCACCATCCGGTCAAGCTGAAGTTCATACGCACGCTGGCGTGTGACGGGCGTACAAATCAGCCCCCGCCCGTGAGTGGCCATCAGGTTAATGGTTTCGGGAGTAGCCTTTTCTCCCGCCATAACGAAATCGCCCTCGTTTTCACGATCTTCGTCGTCAACAACGATGACGATTTCTCCTTTTTTAATGGCTGCAACAGCCGATTCTATACTATCAAAACGGATTTTATCCATACCGCCGACGGTTTAAAATGCGGTAACGGTTTAGGATTTCTTTTCGTTCTTCTTCGGCGGATTTACGTCTACAACCGAATTTTTCAAAAAACGGACTTTCACATTCGTATCTACTTCCAGCACTACCGAATCGTCATCGATATTCGTAACGACCCCTACAATTCCGCCGTTGGTCACTACTTTATCCCCCTTCCTGATGCCGGCTATCTTTCTCTGGGTTTCTTTCTGGCGTTTCGACTGGGGGCGGATAATGAAAAGGTAGAATACGGCAAAAATGGCAGCCATGAACAACAGGCTGACGAATCCTCCGCTTCCGCCGCCGTTTTGCCCGCCGGCCATAAATAGCATTATTGTCTGTAACATAGATTAAATATTAATGGATGTTTGAAAAAAGCAGGAACCGCAAAAATACTGGATACGATTGCTAACCACAATGAGTATAGATAACGGATGCGAAAGCTCAAAATTGAACGTACCTTCAACATTTAAAAGGGAAATGATCCAACGCATTGTTTATCAATCCGTTTATCAACTCCCGGCCGTCCTGCAGCCGGAAATAAATTCATCTGAAATCAGGAAAAAGCGGACATAACGGAGGCATTGCGGAGTTCATAACCAGGGAGCTATTCCCGCTGAAGACGAATAAAAAAAAGGCCTCTCGTCGTATCCTGATCCGTTTCCCGATCGAAAAAGCTTCCGGGTCTTTAAAAGATAAAAAGGTATGAATATATTTAAATAAAATTTACCAACGATCATTATGGTTCTGTCAAAGGCTTGCGATTACGCTATTCTCTCGATGCTGCACATCTCCCGTGAAAGTTCGGGGGGGTATACGTCGATCAGGGAAATCAGCGATCAACTGAATATTTCTTTTCATTTTCTCACTAAAATCCTTCAGACCCTGACGGAAAAGGGAATTCTCGAATCGCACCGGGGTCCGAGAGGAGGGGTGCGGCTGGCGGCCGACCCTTCTGAAGTGACGCTGCTGGATATCATTCTGGCCGTTGATGGTCCGGGTCTTTTTACAGAATGCATCCTGGGGCTGCCGGGCTGCGGTGTGGAAAAGCCGTGCCCGATGCACGAGCACTGGCAGAAAATCCGGAAGGATCTGGAACGGGGGTTCGCCGGCAACAATCTTGCCGATATTTCCGGGCAGATTGAAAAGCTGAAGCTGCGTCTGAACAAGGGGATTCTGTCGTAGCACGCTCCGATTTTTGGAAACCGTTTTTCAAGCTTCGATTTGCCGCAAACCATCAGGTCCCGACATCCGCTGTTCCTCTTTCCCCGGAACGTTTGGCGGGACGGTTTCCTTTTACTGACAGGTTATTTTTTAAACATAGAATCACGGCTATGATCAGGATAAAACGGGTTTACGACGATCCGGAAGACAACGACGGGAAGAGATACCTGGTAGACCGGCTCTGGCCGAGAGGAATAAAGAAGGAAGATTTGACAATCGAGGACTGGGTGAAAGAAGCGGCTCCGTCATCCGATCTGCGCAAATGGTTCGGTCATGATGCGCAAAAATGGACGGAATTTGCAAAGGCTTATCAGGAAGAACTTGAGAAGAATGATGCATGGACGCCTATCGCAGAAGCCGCCAGAGAAGGAGATGTCACCTTGTTATACTCCGCCCGCGACCGCGACCACAACCAGGCGGTGGTTCTGAAATCGTTTCTTGAAAAGAAGATAAAGTGAGGGAGCAAATTCCCTGCCCCGGCGTTCCGTATACAATTTGCCGGAACAGGCCCGGTTCGGCGGGCATGTCTCCCGGAGCCGTTCCGGGCTGCGAAAACAGCTCCGGAAAATGGAGAGACTTCAGGGTGAAATAGTCGCTCAGGCCGTTTTTTCATTTTGTACCGGGCGAAAGAGCGGCCGCACGTTGCAGGAAATATCCGGGTTTTCTTCTCAATAAACCGGTATTGCGCGAAGAAAAACGAATTCATTAATAACTATATAAACCGATTTTATATTGATTAATAAGAAAAATCGCGGTACAATCATACAGACAGGTGAATTTTGTGCAATGAATCAGGAAAAGGAGTTTCTATGGAAGATACCTTACATGTCATTCAGTTAGCCGACCTTTTTCACGACGACCGGAAGGAGGGTAAATGGAGCAGCACCGTCACCCGTCGGGAAGGCGTGAATGTGATGATGATCTACCTGCCTGCGGGCGAGTCGCTGCCCGAACACAGCACGACAAATCCGACCATAGTCCATTTTCTGGAGGGCAGCGGGGAAATAACCCTTGAAGAGGAGGTACGGCCTGTGAATCCCGGATCTCTGATCTACATGCCGGCCGGTTTTTCCCATTCGGTTGCAGCGAAGGAGGATCTGAAGTTCATCCTCTACATCATCAAATGTGATGTCTGAGGATACCTCACGGATAAAAACAAAATTCTGTTGAGAGAAAAAGAGGGTAAGCATACCTAAAAAAATAACATTAATTCATATTGTCAGGTAATATTTATGGGGATGATATTGCTTTTTTGCGCAATAAATTTATACTTTGTTGTACTTCATGTTTATGTTCTATGCTTTTCCCTGCACCGGAAGCAGGGGGTTGACATTTTTAAAAGCAGTTTCTAACATGGAAATGTTATCGATAACAGAAAATGTGCGCCGTAGATGATTTCTGTTATCGTAGCCGGCGAACAGGTCATTGATGTGTACAACATTTATGGGCTTTGGGTATCAGGGGTTAACGATGTGCTTTTTGCCCGGTCATAAAAGGTTGCCGCTGATATGACGTAAGAGCTCTCGTCCTTCAAAAACACCCCGGAGTTAGGTTGAATATGGATATTGGTGAGTCTGATGAAATGTGTAGGGTCCTTGCAAAAAGGATCAGGGCAGGAGACGAAAAGGCTTTCGATACATTGTTTCTCGTGCATTATAACAGTCTGTGCCGCTTTGCGTGGCGATACGTAAAATCGGAAGCAATAGCAGAAGAGCTGGTACAAGATGTATTCACCTGTCTGTGGGAAATCCGTTTTAGTTGGAATCCCCTGGGGACTGTCAGAGGATATCTTTACAAGTCGGTGAAACACAGGGCGATTAACTATCTGAAGCATCAGGAGGTCGTCCATAAGCATTTGGAACTCGGCGGAGGGCCCGTTGAGGAATACACCACTATTGAGTTGGAGGAAGACCAGCATGAAGAACAACTTAAGGAAGCGATTGCCCGGGCCATTGAAACCCTGCCCGAACGTGGAAGGATGGTTTTCAAGCTGCACCGGTACGATGGGCTGACCTATAAGGAAATTGCACAGGTAATGGACATTTCAGTCAAAACGGTGGAAAACCATATGACACGTGTACTTAAGTTATTGAGAGAGGAAGTATCTTACCTGTTCCCGATTTTTGCGGTCCTTTTATGTGAGTTATTCATCCATTAATGCCGGCTCTGCCATTCATCAATGGAACCGAAGGAGGAATTTGAATTAGTCGTCGGTACCTTTCACTTCCTCGATCACAGCAAGAAGAGTATCGATAACATCTTCTATATTTTGCCTGACTTCCCTTTCTGAGAAGCGGATGATACTTAAACCATAAGAACGAAGGCGGGCCTCACGTCTCAAATCATAATGATATTGCTCCGGGAATTCATGGGAATGCCCGTCAATTTCTATGACCAGCCCTAATTCATGACAGAAAAAATCGACGATAAAATGGTCGATCGGAACCTGTCGGTGGAACTGTACTCCTAAAGCTTTATTCCTGATTTTTTGCCACAGTGATATTTCTCCTGGTGTAGCATTTTTTCTCAAATGCCGGGCCCGCTCACGAAGGATTGGATCATATGGAATAATTCGGTTTCTAGACATCATGTATAAGACCTGTGGAAGAGGAATTCCTTACAAAATGTTTTTCCATATATCCGCGTTACCGGGGCAAGAGTGACAACAAGTCGCCTTTTCCCCTCCCTTGAGGGAGGTGTAGGTGGGTGTAGACACGCGCTCCAACCAGGCAACAGGTCTATGGAAAGGCAGGGCCTTCCCCGGTGGGTACTTCGTGGCAGAGCATCGTTGCCCGATGTGCTACGCTCGTCGGACACCCCTGTGGGTCCCCTCGAGGGGACGGAAGAAGTCCCTCCCTTGGGGGAGGAAAAGACCGGCCTGTCATTTTATCCAATATCCAACAGAACATTTTTGATAATCCATCTCCAAAATGGACCTGTGATCGTCAAATCTTCAAAAATGAAAAAAAACCGAATCCTTTAGGGGTATAGGAAAATGAACTTGTAGTTACGGT
>CAZNHE010000064.1:0-17565 GCA_964572735.1 uncultured Chitinophagales bacterium
AACTTTAACGAACCGATTTATTCCGGCGCTGCACAAACCTATGCCCAGACCAACACGGACTGGCAGGATGCCTATTTCCGGAGTGGTCTTCTTACCGACCAACATCTTTCCTTAAGTGGAGGGAATGAAGATACCCGTTTCTATACATCCGGCGGATATTATAAAAATAACGGAATCACCGTAGGTCAAAATTATCAGAGAGGCAACTTCCGGCTGAATAGCGAGCATGACATCAGCAAGATATTCAGTTTTGGTGAAAATGCGTATTTGGCTTATTCAAAACAGCGATATGATGCTACCGGTGGGAACCGGACGCGGCTGGTACAGGTGATCCGGTCGCTTCCTTATTTGCCGGTCTATGATCCGACCACCGATGGAGGATTCCGCGCGGCCAATAACAGTTTTGACGGGGCGGATCCTACCAACCCGGTTGAAAATGCGTTGTTAAGCCAGGCTCATAATAACACCTCTATGTTATTTGGAACGGCCTGGATCAATGTGAATATCACTCCTTGGCTGAGTTTCAAATCCACGTTTGGGATAAATCATTCGAATCTCTTTCAACATCAGTGGAATCCCATCTTTAATGATAAAGGGAACAGCTTGCCGGTAGCCGGAATCATCAATATGCGTAATAACACCACAAGTTTGTTGTTTACCCAACAATTGACATTCGATCACACGTTTGGCAAACATCACTTTAATGTTGCTGCTGTTTATGAGCAGCAGGGAACAAATAATTTCACCGAAAACTCGAGTGGCAACCAGGCAACGAATGACCTTCAAACCCTGACAGGCGCCACAAATATTGCTTTCAATTCTGCTAAAAGTAAAATTCACCTGGTTTCTTACGTGGGTCGCTTAAATTATGATTATGCTGATAAGTATTTGCTGAGCCTGGCCATTCGTCGCGACGGCTTATCTATCTGGGCGCCCGATCATAAATGGGCCAATTTCCCTTCCGGATCGATCGGCTGGAGGATTGACCGGGAAGCATTCATGCAGGATCAAAACCTGATATCCGAACTTAAAATCAGGGCCGGTTATGGTGTTACGGGATTAAATGGTCAGATAATTGCAAACAGTCTCAGCGCTTATCCCTGGCAGGTGCGGTTGCATGTCAATAATGCGACGTACCCCTTCAACAACACGCTGAATTTAGGGAATGCTTCCTACTACGACGCACTGGGAAATCCCAATCTGGCGTGGGAAAAAACCAAGCAATTGGATGTTGGTCTGGATCTTGGGTTTCTTGCCAACAAGGTTACGCTGTCCGCTGACTATTACAAGAGAAAAACGGATAACCTGTTGCTCGCTGTTCCGACTCCTATGTCCTTTGGTTTGTTTCAGAGTGGCCAGGCTCCGGCCGGTGTTCTTGCCAATGTTGGGAAAATGGAAAACCATGGGGTTGATGTCCAGCTTGGATATCATAAGCTGAATGGTGATTTTACCTGGAATATAACCGGCCTGGTGAGCGTGGTGCGTAATGAAGTACAGGCGCTCGGTACGCCCAATGGCTCTATTGGCGCCGGCGGTGATCAGGATTTCGGAGGCGGCGGCAATATGACCTTAACGAAAGCCGGACACCCCATACAATCCTTTTACGGCTATGTTGTGCAGGGCATTTTCCAGTCACAGGCGGAGGTGGATAAGGCGGCTTATCAGACGGATGATACAGCTCCGGGTGACATTCGCTTTAAAGACTTGAATAAAGACGGAGTCATCAATACCGATGATGAAACCTTCATCGGCAGTTATCTCCCCGATTTTTCTTATTCTCTGAATTATAATGCACGCTATAAGAATTTTGACTTGTCTCTCTTTATTCAGGGCGTGTACGGGAATAAAATATTTGATGCGGAAAATATCATCCGGCAGGGAATGGTTCGGCTATTTGGGGCCGGCACAGCGGTTCTGGATGCCTGGACGCCTTCCAACACCGATACGGATGTTCCCAGAGCTATCGCCGGTGACCCCAATCATAATGCTCGCCCTTCAACCCGCTGGATCGAGGACGGGTCCTATCTGCGGTTAAAGAATGTTCAGATAGGATATAACATTCCGACCTCTACACTGGCGTCGCTGACCAATGGGGCCGTGAGCAGCTTCCGGGTCTATGTAGCCTCCCAAAACCTGCTCACCTTTACCGGGTACAGCGGATGGGATCCTGAAGTAGGATCAAAAAACACCACCCTCACCGGGGGGATTGACTATGGTCAGTATCCGGCGGCCAGATCATTTATGATCGGTGTACAATTAGGTATATAAATACCTGTTCCTATTAAGCATAAGTATTTAATGCAAACTTTTTAAATGGATCATTATGAAACGTATCATGTTAAACAAGATCGTGATCGTTAGTTGTCTGCTGACGATCGGTGTTTTCACTTCCTGTGAGAACAACCTGGATCTGACGGATCCCAGTTATCCGACTACGCAGAGTTATTACAAGAATAGTTCCCAATTGCTGAAAGGAACTAATGCCATTTATTCTATTCTTCACAGTGGCTCATTGGTCGCCAGGGAATGGTTCTTTGTTCATGACCTTCGCAGTGATGAAGTGTTTCCGGGAGGAAGCCAGTTAGAACCGGCAAGAAGACAGCTGTACGAAGGATCCAATTCTCCTACCAATGCCGTAGCGAAGAGCGTCTGGGGTGGACTATATGCCATGATCCACCGGGCGAATGTCGTTATTACCAATGGGCCTAATGTAACGGACAATACGGCTCTGCGGGATCGCTGTGTGGGGGAAGCAAAATTTCTGCGGGCATGGGCGTATTTCGAACTGGTTTCTATGTGGGGACCGGTCCCCTTATACACCAAACCCGTCGACTCTCCCGATGATTTCCAACCCCGGGCGGCAACCGATAAGGTATATGCACAGATCGAGCAGGATCTCAAAGATGCTGCAGGAGTCCTGCTGCCAAGTTATTCGGGGGCGGATTTGGGCCGCGTCACAAGCGGAGCCGCCAATGCCATGCTGGGCAAGGTTTATATGCAACAACTGGATTTCAAGACAGCTCTGGGTTATTTCCAAAAGGTTGAAAATTCCGGCTTGTATAGCCTGGTAGACAACTACTTCGATAATTTCAAAGAAGAAACGGAGTTTAACAAAGAATCTATCTTTGAAGTGGTCTTTTATGATAAAGGAGATAACAGTTTTGACTGGGGATATGTCGGGGACGGTCCCAATGTTTCTCAGGGCACAGTTCGAAATCAGGAATATTGTCCGGTAGCCTGGCGTAACCTGATTCCTTCTAACAAATACCTCAATAATTTTGAGGTAGCGGGTATCGACGGCGCCACAAAAACGGATCCCCGCTTTAAAATGTCGGTTTACCGCACCGGAGATACCTTCGATGGACGGACGGTTACCCTGACGGATGCAATGCAGAATAATAACTCCTCGGTCATTCATGGGACAACCATAAAGGCTAGTTGGCGGAAGTATACACTTTTGTATAAGCAAAGTTGGCAAGAGGCCCAAAACCATCCCGGAGGTGGCATCAATCAACGACTCATTCGTTATGCCGGCGTTTTGCTGGATATGGCCGAATGCTATAATGAACTGAATAATATTCCCAAGGCGCTTGAGTATATTAACAGGGTGCGCGACCGTCCGAGTGTGGATATGCCCGATTATCCTACCGCGGAGTATCCTGCCGATAACAAGATGGATGTGGTGAAGATCATCGCCCATGAAAAAATGGCCGAGCTTGGATGCGAGGAAGTACGGAATATCGACCTGCTGCGGTGGCACGCGGAAGGTTATGAGGCCGTTGCGCCCTCTTCGCTTCATACCTTTAAGCCAAATAAAGACGGATTGCTAGCTATTCCTCAGCAGGAAATAGATAATAATCCAATGATGGGGAAAGGCGGCATCAAAGCGCAAAACCCCGGTTATTAATATCCGGATTTTGCAGATCGCAATATCCTTACGAAAAGAGGCTGCCCCGAAAGGGGTAGTCTCTTTTTTTTGAATCGCGGATTTGACAGATTAATGGATTACACAGATCTTCGTGCTCGTGCTCGTGCTCGAATTATTCTGACCTTCTTTTCGAAAGGGAATGTGAAGAAGATGAAACGCAAAGCGCGCAATGGTGTATGCGAAGGCCGCTACAGTAGGAGTGATTCGCTAATCTATTTTTCTTCTGTCCCCTGGAGGGTAATGTCACTAACTTTATGAGTGTTTTTTGGATTTTTCCGAAGGAATGATTCCATGCTCTTTGTAAATTATGTTGACCAGACTGGTCATAGCCTGGCACGCCTCTTCCGTCCCCTTGAGAGGACCACAGGGGGGTCGACGAACATTTGAAAAAAGCACCTCAGGTGTGCAAAAAAGCACCCGTCCTTTCTGCTGCACCATCTTTGTTCACACCCGCGTTGTAAAATGGGAGGGCACGCCGAACACCCACCTGCGCCTCCCTCAAGGGAGGGAAATACAGGCTGTGGCAGATCCTTTCTTACCCCCTTGAGGGGACTACAGGGGTGTACGCCAAGCGTTCTCACTCTGTCCCCGGAGAGTCTACGGAGGCAACAAGGGTAGATTACTCATACAAAAATCATCGCACCCCAAATACTCTTAACGAATCATCATTGACTGCTACGAGAATGAGTTTTTTATTCTTAGCATTCCTGATCACGGCCATATCTCTTACCTCGCCATCGACAATAAAACCGCTGGTTATCGGTGGAATCGTCTCAAATCGCTGATTATCATTACCCGTTCCTTTCAGGAAAAGGCCGTAAGAGGCATCGTACCTGCCGGTTCTTACTTCGGTCTGGTAATCGTTGCCCGCAAGAAGTAAATCGGTAACGCCGTCTCCGTCAAAATCTTCACAAATTATGGCGTTCACGGGTGCGAATTGTGCCTGACGAGGCAAAATATGTTTCACAAACTTTCCATTTCCTACATTTTCGAGGTAGCAGCTTCGCGTTTCATCGCAGGTTAATTCGGTTACTTCATCCTCATTCAGTCGTCCGAAAATATCATCGAAAGTGGCCCTGGAATATTCTCTATTAGTCCGAAAAACCCTTCCAAGTGACGGAACCTGCTTAAGGAGCATATCCCTTTTTATAGCAGGATATAATCTTCTGGTTCCACTGTTATCTTTTATATAATAAAACATAACCGGATCAATCAGTCCGTTATGGTCGATGTCGCCTGCGAATAGTTTCATGGGGTACTGAGCCGTAACGTGGTATTTATTGTCCGTTCCCAGGTTACCTGCCACCAGATCCATATCACCATCGCCATCTATATCACATGCTGCCAGGCTGCGCCACAAGCCGTTCATCCGTGTCAGTCCGGTTTTTTGGGTGACTTCTTCCAGACGATTGCCCTCATTCTTAAAAAAACGGATGGGCATCCATTCTCCCGATATAACCAGATCAGGTCTTTTGTCTCCGTCAATGTCAGCCCAGACGGCCGAGGTAACCATGCCCGGCTTTTGTAATGCCGGACACATCTGCTCCGTTACATCTGCAAATTTCCCCTTGTTATTGTGTAACAGATAGCTTCGCGGAGCAAGTGGATACATTTTGGAGACTCTTCCTCCTATAAACACATCGGGATAACCATCGTCGTCATAATCACAAACCGTCAGGCATCCGGCGATAGTCCGCACATTGTCAGGGATAGCATCCCTGTCAAGCCGAAAATCTCCCTTCCCATCATTAATATATAGCCTTGGTTTATAGTAAATGGAGTTTTTGGCATAACGTGTACCGCCGTAGGTTATCAGCAGATCGGGATCACCATCCTTGTCGACGTCAAGAAAGGCACAATCTGTATCTTCCTGGAATTTAATGGTGGTATCGAACTTTACATAATAGAATCCGCCCTGCCTTTTCTGGATGAACAAGGCTCCGGAAGAATTAAACCCGCCTCCGATAAAAAAATCAGCCAGTCCGTCGGCGTTAACGTCAGCAGTGGCTATGTAAGGACCCATCTGAGAGTATTTATGCGGCAATAATGGCTCAAGTTTATAGTCGTCGAATGATACGTCAAGATGCTTGTAGTGCACGTTCTCCTTGTCGGTCACCTCCGAAAATAGGGCAGGTCTCCTGATACGGTTTCGCTTATAGTGATACAATTTACCTGTGTTGCTGTATTGGACTTCCAATACGGTGTCGGCAGGAATATCATAAATCACGTTCATTTCGGCATCAGGCCAAACAACGACCACCGAATCTACCCGGGTGAGAGAATCCAGGCCAAAATGCAGCTTACGGTCCATTGTAGATAAATAGCCCTGAACCGGGTATTCCTCCTGTACCTGAGAAATACCTTCCGAGTAAACGAATACTCTGGTACCCAGGGCATCTCGGTTCGATTCGGGGCCCGTTAATTCCACCTGTAAATAATGAGCTTTTGATGGAATTTTCTTGTTGATGGTATTATTGATGAAGACCGATGCCGGTCGATTGATATTATTGACGATCAAATCCAGGTCGCCGTCATTATCAATATCCACATAAGCCGCTCCGTTCGACAAATCGGGTTGATCAATGCCCGAGGAATGGGAGACATCTTTAAAAGAGCAATCTTTCTTATTGAGGAAGAGATAATTATGGAGATTAATGCGTCCAAGGGACTTCAGTTTGTCATCAAGTATCTTCTTCCTTTTGTCGCGATCATCGGGATTGGCCGGTGGAGTCGTGCTGAAATGCACAAAATCGGCATTGATGAAATCCCGGCCCGTGCCATTGGTGACCGCCAGATCTTTCCAGCCGTCGTTGTCGAAATCGGCTGCGAGAATGCACCAGCTCCAGCCGGTAGCAGAGATGCCGGCATATCTGCCGATTTCGCTGAAAAAGGGGATGGGCCTGCCATTGAACGTTCTTACTCCGTTATTCAGATGCAGCATATTGCGCATAAATTCCGGCTGATATCCTAACGCACGTTCCTTTTCATACCTGTCGTAATTCATGAAAGTATAGCTCAGCTTCTTTCTCTCATTATTCTCAGGTTCCATATCAAGCGTCACAATGTCGGGCAACAGGTCGTTATTGAGATCTACCGCCACGACACCCATGCCTGAATAACTCTGGTGCCGGAGGGATTTGCCAATACAGTTGGTGAACGTCCCGTCCTTATTATTCATCCACAATTCGTCGTTCGACAGGTAATCGTTGGAAACGTAGATATCGGGCCAGCCGTCGTGGTTAAAGTCGCTTACGGAAACTCCCAGGCCATACCCGTCTTCTCTGATCCCTGCCTGGGTACTCACATCGACGAAAAAGGGGTGTTTTGGATTGCCGCGATCGCCGACATTACGATAAAGCTTGTCGTTGGCGGGCGAATTTCCACTCTTATCCTTACGATGGAGGTCATTCGGGTTGGGCCCTTTCCGCCGGTAATTTGTCAGGAACATATCTGTGCGGCCATCCTTATCATAATCCAGAAAGACGGCCTGGGTGGAGCAGCTACTGTCGGCCAGGCCATATGCCGCCGCCTCTTCTTTGAAGGTAAGGTTATGCTGATTTATGAAGAGCAGGTTTCTTCCCCCATATACACATATATAGATGTCGTCATACCCGTCATTGTTAATATCCGCCACGCTTATCCCCGTTGCCCATACATGTGTGGTAAGCCCCGCCTCTTTTGTGATATCCCGGAATTCATCGTTTCCTTTATTGATATACAGCCGGGAACTCACCTGGTTTCCTGTGAAAACAATATCCTTCAGTCCGTCATTATTAAAATCGCCGATACCAACACCCCCGCCCATGTACGAAAATTCATGGATGATGGAAGGGTCATCATCGTTTTCCGTAATATTATTGCTGAAGGTGATGCCTGTTTGTTCCGGACTCAATGAAGTGAACATCGTGGTCTTTTTGGAATGATTACATGCCGACACCATCGCCACAATCGAAAGGATAGCAAAAAGGAATAGCCTGCGTTTAAAAATATGCACAATAGACTAAGATTGAGGTTAAGATTGAGATAGGAAAGTACTTGAAGTTTGAAGTGTGCTAGAGTACTTAAAATTCAATTCCTCGAACTTTAAGTACTCCAGACTCCAAGTAAGGAATCGCTCTTACAACTTTCAAATTTCAGGTATTTCATCGCTCTCCCAACGCCCCTGTGGGTCCCTTCAAGGGGGCGGATGTGCTTGTTTGGCAATGAGTCGCTATCTTCCCACCCAAGAGGGAGGTGCAGGTGGGTGTCGCCACGCCCACAACTTTGGCAATGCACGTGTGGAAAAGTAATTAGCTGAATGAAAGTTAAGGTTTGGGTTGGTTACTGTTCAGGAGGCCAGATACGGTATTCACCGCTGCAGTACAGCAGGCTCATAATGTACAGCAATCCGTCGTAATACCTTTCCACCACTTTTTGAGGGATGGGGGCATTCCAGAGAGCTTTGACGAAATCCTTTGCCAGCGGATGTGTGGCTGCCAGGCTGGCTACGGCATTGGTGGAAATGAGTCCGATCGCGTGCCTGCTTCCCAGTTCATGCCCGTCCAGGGTATATTTATCGCCATAGGTATCCATACCCTGTGAGGCAAAGAACGACTGTATCCGGTTGCTCAGCTCCTGTTCGCGCGGGTCTTTTTGCCACCATGCCCAGTCTACCGACCAATTCATGGCCGTTCGCCAGGCGTCAGCGGAAAAGATGTAGGAATATTTGAATTGTTTGATGACATGAGGAGAACCGTCGAAGTTGGCGTAATCGGGTACGAGTCCCGTTTTGGGGTTCGTTGCTTTCTGGAAAAAGTTACGGCTCGAATCTGCCGCATTAGCCCAGAACCGGCGGTCCGCCGGCGGACCCCAGCGCGCCCATAGTTCATAAAAAGCCGGAAGATGATAAGAAGGGTCGGTGAAATCATGCCTGCCGACATCCGGGACAAAACGTATCATTTTGGCTTTTTCATTTACCATACTATGAATCGTCCGCGGCCCGAATTTCGTCATGCCGGTTTTCAGCGGATGATGCCGGATGGCGGTGAGGATTTTGTCGGCCCAGGCTTTATAGTTATAAATACCTTCACTGCTCCCCCACCGGTGAGCTGCAAAATAGAGGGCCGTTACATAATACTCAGCTCCGTCGGGTGCCGGCGTTTCCGAATTGGGCGTGCCGTCCGTTTTCAGCGACCATCTGAAATAACCCTGTGCAGGCTCCTTGGGTGAACTGAGATACATATAGGTCATAGTCCAGTTCCACAAGGCGTCGAACACCTTTTTCTTATCCAGTTGCACGGCGATCATCATGCCGTACGACATTCCTTCGGTGCGTACGTCGTGGTGGGCGACGTCGGTTATGTAGGCAAGCGGACCGTTGTCGTTTTTTCCGGCAGGAAAGTAAATTCGCTGATCGGGCTCCCCGAAAAATAGTTGCTGAAAGGCTGCACTGATTTTGGCGTCGATTTCCTGTTGTGAATGGCCGTTTTCTTTGAACAGGTTGCGGTAGTGCCCTGTTGCAAAAGAGCCGGATCCGTCATTCAGCTTCAATGCGGAACTGTCGGAGGGTGAGGAGAGATTTGTCTGCGAAAAAGCAGGGCCGGAGCCGAAAAAGGATGCCAGGATGACCCCGGTTACAACAAATGGGAAAATATGGGTATGGCAGTATGTTATCAGCGCATTTTTTGTCGCTTCCATATCGGTTCTTCCTTAAAACTAGTCCATGAAGTTATCTGCTTTTTTCGTCCGGCACACTGGTGAGAATATACATCTGAAATAGTCAAAATGATACTTATTTGAATAGATAATGAAGGAAAAATCCGGGCCTCCGGGGTAGTTGTTTCTTCCGGAGGCAGGCACTGAGTATTCGATCATCGCCGGCCCTCTTGACTGACATTTTGCAGAAATATCTGCATTTCAAATTAACCGGACTATAATCCACGGGTACGGAGTGCTTCCTTAAGGATATCCGTCAGAAAATCCTCATAAGGAACTCCATCCAGCTCGGCCAGGATGGCGAATGTGCTATCAATGGCAAACGTTGGAAGCGGATTGATTTCGAGGAAATAAGCGTTTCCCGCCTCATCCAGTTTGAAATCGAGGCGTGCAAAGTCCCGGATGCGCAGTTCATTGCAGATTCTCAGCGACCAATCCTGCAGTTGCCGTTCAAGTTCTTTTGGAAGATGATGAGTAAGATGAGCAAAATTCTCGTGATCCGGTTCGTGCGGAATGGCATGCAAACCTATACGGCTGACGAAATGAACGGCCCGTTCCAGAACCGGAAAGGCACGCAACGGTGATCCGGCAACAGCGCAGGTAAATTCCGCTCCGGGGAGAAATACTTCGGCCAGCACATCCTGCTGGTTTTCTTCCATGAGATAACGGGTACGGTCTGCCAGTTCCTTCGGGTCGTCAGCAATCGATTCCCGTCCGATTCCCTTGGCTGTACCCTCATAGCGCGGCTTGAGAAATACGGGATAAGTGCCATCCCAGCAGGGAGACGCGCTTTTTTCGGAGAAAACCGCCCATGCCGGAGTGGGGATATTTATCGCCCGGACGACCGTCTTGGTGAGGACTTTATCCAGGGAAATCGATAGGGCGTGTGCATCACTGCCCAGGCAGGGGATTCCGAGGAGCTCACAAAGGATGGGCGCCCAGGCTTCACGATTCCGGGTACCGTAGCCCTCTGCAATATTCCATATCAGATCAACATCCGGCCGCCCTGCCAGCAGGTTTCCCGGCGGCCCGATACGTACAGACTCATGACCCAGCCTCGTGAGCGCCGCTTCCATCCCATGAATAGTGGAATCGGGTTCAAATTCGGCAAAACGATCCGCGGGTCCTTTGACACCCGGATAATCATCCGGACGATCGAAAACAATGCCTGTGCGCAAGGTATTTTTCTGCTTTAATGAGTAAGGAAACTTCTGAAAGATAATAAATCACGGCAGCGATGCCACTTCCTGGTATTGTCTCATAAGGATCCTTCGAAACAGGGAATACGGTATGACCGGGTGATTTCATGGATATCCCGGGAATGTCTGCCCCGGAATATTTCTTCCTAATACATCAAAATATATACATGAACAGAGTCATGCCGATCCTCCTGAAAAATCTTGCAATAAGCTCCCACAAAAAACCTGATCGGGACTCTATAAAACTATTGCAGATTTATTGTACTTATTCCGATACTCAACAGGCGATAGCCCTGTAATTTTCCGGAAAATCGTCCGGAAAGCTTTGGTATCGGAATACCCCACTTCATACATTACTTCGTTGACATTCTTTCTTCCTGCTTCCAGGTTTTTCTTTGCGACTTCTATTTTTACCCGTTGGATATACTCTACCAGGGTATTAGACGTCGCTTTCTTAAACCTCCGTTCCAGGCTCCTGCGGCTCAATGCCAGGAAATTCGCCAGCTGATCCACCGTTATTTTTTCCTGATAATTCTTCTCAATAAACTCCTGTGCCTGCTTTACCGGTTCATCCTCATGATCCTTCTGTCCCTGAAAGATGATAAACGGTGACTGGCTTTCGCGCCCCACGTCCACCTGGAATATTTTTGCGCAGTGGATGGCGGCATCCCGACCCGCATATTTCTCGATGAGATAGATAATCAGGTTGGCTGAAGAAAACGCGCCGCCGCTGGTATAAATGCCCTGTTCATCTGTAATCACTTTATCAGTCACTAACTGTACGTCGGGGAACAACTTCTTGAAATCGTTGGCAGCACGCCAGTGTGTGGAACAATTTCTTCCCTTTAATAGGCCTGTGGAGGCCAGCAGGAAAGCGCCCACGCAAAGACTGGCGATTTCCGCACCATTTTTGTATTGCCGGATCATCCAGGGAATGAAAGGCCTGCTTTGTTCGACCCCCTCCCCGATATCCCCCTCAAAAGCCGGGATGATGATCAGGTCCGTTTTCTCCAAATCCTCAATCTCCACGTCCGGATGGATTGTGTATTTGCCGTTATTCAGCGGAATCTCTTTGGCACATCCGGCTATTTGCACATTAAACAGGGGAGGCTCACTGTTCTTCGCCAAATATTCATTCACAGCCAAAAAAGCACGGCGGGGATTGTCTATGCTCCCCAGGTTGCTGCCGGAAGTCGCTAAAATGGTTATTTGTTTCATGAAGCAAATATAAAAAACCATTTTGTCGGAATCGACCCCTTACATTGCCGTAATTACACCCCTTAAGATACCATGAATATATTTACGTTTGAAATGCCGGCTTCAATCATCGGCTAAAGCCAGAGTAAAAATGTTCCTGCAGGGAAAAAGAGAATTTCAACTTTAATTTCCCGGCAGGTAAAAAGAGCAATCCGAAATCAGGTAAGATGTTCAAACACTCAAAAGCATTTAGCAGTTTCTCCGTAGATGACCTGCAAAAAGCGAAAGCATTTTATAGCGGGGTCCTGGGATTGGATGTGAAAGACAATCCGATGGGGATTATAGAATTACATTTAGAAGATGGAAATACTATTCTCATTTATCCTAAGCCGAACCATGAACCCGCAACATTTACTGTTCTGAATTTTCCCATACAAAACATTGATGAAGCGGTAGATGCACTTACCCAAAAGGGCGTAATATTTGAACAATATTCGGGAGAAATACAAACGGATGAAAAAGGCATTGCCCGCAGTCCCGATCCGGACAAAGGTCCGAATATCGCCTGGTTTAGAGATCCTGCCGGCAATATTTTATCTGTTTTGGAAGAAAAATGATTGGTCAAAAACAGGAAGCATCATGAGAAGACTGATTTTATTCAATATGATTACCTCCGATGGTTACTTCGAGGGAGAAAATAGAGATATCGGATGGCACAAAGTGGATGAAGAAGTTAATGAATTCATCATTGAACAGCTGAGGGCGACAGATACCCTATTCTTTGGAAGAAAAACATATGAGGTGATGGAAAATTTCTGGCCTACAAAAAAGGCTTTCGAATTGGATCCTGTTGTGGCGAAAATGATGGGCAGCTACGCGAAAATAGTCTTTTCCACGACGCGGGAAGAAGCAATGTGGGAGAATACGGAATTGTTTAAAGGGAATGTAACTGAGGAAGTAGGAAGACTGAAAAACCGGAAGGGAAAGGATATGTTTGTTTTGGGCAGCAGTGATCTTTGTAAAACCCTGATAAATGGTAACCTGATAGATGAATTTCGGCTGATGATTAACCCGGTGGTTCTTGGAAAAGGGAAGCCCTTTTTCCATAGCAAAATGGATTTACAGCTTCTGAAAACCAAAGTATTTGGAAATGGGAATGTGTTGCTATGCTACCGTCCGTTAAAGAGTCGTGCAGTATGAAGATTCAATTCTATTCACACTATTTCACATAAAAAGAGACAGAAATGGAAAATAACAAAACAGGATTTCCACAAATTGTATCGCCGGAAATATGGCAGAAGGCCCAGGATGATTTTATTAAAAAGGAAAAAGCATTCACACAACGGTATGATGCGCTCAATGCAGAGCGCCGTCGTTTGCCCATGATGGAAATCGAAAAGGAGTACCTTTTTGAGGGTCCGGAGGGGAAGGTAAGCCTGCCGGATTTATTTGGAGGAAGACAACAGCTTCTGCTTTATCATTTCATGTTCGCACCGGGCGTTCATGGCTGGCCGGAGGCGGGATGTGTGGGTTGTTCCATGTTTGCAGATAACGTTGGGAATCTCGCTCACCTGTATGCGCGTGATACCTCTCTCGTGCTGGTATCACTCGCCCCGTTGGAAAATATTGTCCGATATAAGGAACGGATGGGCTGGAATATTCCCTGGTATTCTTCCGCAGGAAACGATTTCAACAGGGATTTTAACATCACAACGGATGAAGGTGAATATCCCGGTCTGAGTGTCTTCATCCGGGATGGAGACCGGGTGTTCCGTACTCATTTTACAACGGATCGCAGCACTGAAACGCTCGGAAGCATCTGGTCTTTTCTCGATCTTACCCCCTTTGGCAGGCAGGAAACCTGGGAGGATACGCCTGAGGGACGGCCACAAAGTGAACCCTGCGTTTGGTGGAGACGTCATGATGAATATGATGTAAATTGAAAACGGTAGATCATGGTTGATGTATTCAAAACGATAAATAATATGTCACAATCCAAAATAAATTTACCTGACATCGTATCGCGGGAGAAGTGGCTTGAAAAGCGAAAAGAGCTGCTCGAAGAAGAGAAAGCATTCACGCGAAAATGGGATGAACTGAATGCCAGACGCCGAAGTCTGCCAATGGTGGAGATTGAAAAAGATTACAGGTTTGATGGAGTAAAAGGGGAGGTGGCGCTTCCTGATTTGTTTGAGGGGCGCCGGCAGCTTATCGTTTATCACTTTATGCTGGATCCTGACTGGGATGCCGGCTGTCCGGGTTGTTCATTCATAGCAGATAACATTGGGCATCTGTCTCACTTGCATGCCCGTGACACAATGCTTGTACTGGTTTCAAGAGCACCTCTGCAAAAAATTGAAAGATACAGGAAAAGGATGGGCTGGAATGTTCCCTGGTATTCTTCCTTCCACAGCGACTTCAACTATGATTTTCATGTTACCATTGATGAAGATCAGGGCTCAGATGAGTACAATTATCAAAAGACTAAAGATTTAGGATCGAATTGGGACGGTTGGAAAGGTGAAATGCCCGGAGTAAGTGTTTTTATTCGGGACGGCAACCGGATATTTCATACCTACTCAAGTTATGCGAGGGGTTTACAGGTACTCGACGGCACGCTGATGTACCTGGATTTAACACCATTAGGCCGGCAGGAATATTGGGAGAAACCCGAGGGCCGCGCGAATTCCGGGGCCGGTGAATGGTGGAGGCGGCACGATGAATATGACCGTTGAATTATGAATATGTAACAAATGAAATTACAAAAGATGGTGGAAGTTTTTAAAACGAATGTAGAAAAGATTTCTCAGACAAAGACGCTTATTGCCATGATTCGGAGACATTTCCCCGGCAGCGATGTAAGTTTCGATCTGGAAGACTGCGATAACGTTCTCAGGGTCGAAGGAAGGTATCTGGAACGAAAAAAGGTAATAGCGGTTGTAAGAGAATGTGGATTTATATGTGAACTATTAAAGTGATTTATTTCAGACAAAGCCTAATCAATCAAGTATTCTCTAACCGTTAAAATCAGAACAAAATGAAAGTAGTCAACCCTTACCTGAATTTTCCCGGCAATACCGAAGAAGCTTTTAATTTTTACAAGTCCGTCTTCGGTGGTGAATTTTCCACGGTCATGCACATGAAAGATGTGCAGGGAATGCCTGTTCCCGAAGGCCAGGAAGATAAAATCATGCACATCGCCCTGCCTCTGGACAGCGGACAAATACTTATGGCGAGCGATAATTGCAACGAGGCGACATTTAAAGAAGGAAACAATAGCTACATTTCCATCCATGCCGACAGTGTGGAGGAAGGCCAAAAGCTGTACGACGCGCTATCGGCAGGCGGTAAAGCGGACCATCCTTTTGAAAAACAATTCTGGGGCTCCTGGCATGGCAATCTGATCGATAAATTCGGGATAAACTGGATGGTAAATTATGATGAGCCGACACAGTAAACATGAAAAAAAAGTATGGTTAAAAGTATTAAGGCAATAAGAGAAAACCGCCTTAATTAATCTTAACTTCGTAATAGTAAAAACACCTGACGAAATGAAAACAACGAAAATTCTCTATTGGGTTTTTACAGGCCTGATGGTAGTACTGATGCTCTTCAGCGGCATCAGCGGGCTGGCCTACCCCGAACAATCCAAAGCGCTCATTACCGGACACCTGGGGTATCCGGAATATTTCGTTCCGCTAATCAGCATTGTGAAGTTTTTTGGCGTAGCGGCAATATTGGTTCCCGGCTTCCCGAGGTTGAAGGAATGGGCCTATGCGGGTTTTGTGTTTGACCTCGGCATGGCTATTTATTCTTCCATTGCGGTAGGCGATCCGGTTTCCAATGCATGGTTTATATTCTTCGGATTGATACTGGTGTTCGGCTCTTATGTTTTCTATCACAGGAGGCTAAAGATGGCATCAGCAGGCAGCATATCCGATACCGCACCGGTAAACTCTGAAGTAGCGTAGGATAATGCTTATCAGGAAATATTAAAACCAACACGTTATGGCAGACCAGGATGCAAAGTATGCAAAGGCTCAGATGGGCATACGGCGACCTGCAGCAGAAGTCTTTGAGGCATTTGTGTATCCTTCTGTAACAAAAAATTTCTGGTTCACCAAAGGAAGCGGTAAACTGGAAGTAAATAAAAGGATCACGTGGGAATGGGAAATGTATGGTGCTTCCGCAACAGTGGTCGCCAAAGAGATTGTGCCGAATAAAAAAATTGTATTTGAATGGAATGAGCCGCCAAGAACGGTGGAGTTCGGGTTTCAGTCACTGACGGACGGCTCCACTTATGTGACGGTTGCGGAATGGGGTTATGATCAGGAAGGCGATGCATTGCTGGAAGCTATCAGAGATTCCACCGGTGGCTTTACCACTGTGCTGGACGGGCTGAAAGCATTTCTGGAACATGGCATCAATCTGCACCTGATTACAGATAAATTTCCTAAAGAGGCGGTGTCGCATGGGAAATAGTAAAGTTCATTGTAGACTTATGAATCATGAAAAACGCAAATAATGACAAAACAGGCAGTATCACAGGCTGGATATGCAGCATCATCGTGATTTTGTTCCTGCTTTTTGATGCCTTTGGAAAATTTGCCAAACCGGAAGCAGTGATCAAAGGAACAACGGAGCTGGGATACCCTGAAAGCATGATCACGCCCATCGGCATCATTCTGCTGATCTGCACGCTGCTTTACGCCTTTCCCAAAACGACTTTGCCGGGGGCGATTTTATTGACGGGTTATCTGGGTGGAGCGGTAGCCACTCATATCAGGGTAGAGAATCCTTTGTTTACCCATATCCTGTTTCCGGTTTACCTGGGTATCCTGCTCTGGCTCGGGCTGTACTTAAGAAGTCCGAAATTAAGGCAATTGGTAAGAGGATAGCTGATGAGAGGATAATAACCCGGCAACCTGCCCGGCATTTTTTATCGTGTAGGACTTCATAGGAAAAAGACACAGTCAGGAATAGGATCTATTTAGTTTCAGGCATTAAACTTTTGAGGAAGTAACTACATGAGAAAAATAATTGTCATATCAATGATTACGTTAGACGGAGTCATGCAGGCGCCTGGCGGACCCGAAGAAGATACATCGGGCGGCTTCAAATACGGCGGCTGGACTGCACCTTATGGTGACGAGGTTTCTGGTAAGGTTCTGGAAAAACAGATGAAGCCGACGGATTATCTTTTGGGCAGAAAAACATTTGAGATTTTTGCCTCTTATTGGCCGGAACATGCAGACTTTTGGCCGGGTATCAACGACGGCACAAAATACGTCCTGTCCAACACCATGGAGAAATCAGACTGGAAAAACACCGTATTCCTCAAAAGTCTGACAGATATAAAAAAGCTCAAAGATTCTCCCGCCCCAAGCGGAGCTGATATTCAGGTTTGGGGCAGCGGCAAGCTTATTCAATTGCTACTTAAGAATGATTTAGTGGACGAGCTCTGGCTCAAAATTTACCCGCTGACGCTTGGTGAAGGGAAAAAGCTGTTTGACAATGGCACGATTCCGGCAGCATTTACACTAATGG
>CAZNHE010000065.1:0-16597 GCA_964572735.1 uncultured Chitinophagales bacterium
GATACCCTCTGGTTTCGGGTGAGTGATCCTGAGAGCAGGGCGGACAGCCTGACCGTTCGCGTACGGAGTGGAAATACAAGGGTATTTGCGGATTCCGGTCTCACTTCGGGCGGGAAAGACGGCAGCCGATGGGTCTCTGCTACGCCGCTGCCTGATTCATCAGGGAATGCAGGCATCATCATCGATGTGTCCGACGGAAAACTGACAACCTCCCGGCAGGTGCCTGTCAACGTAACGCCCGTGAATGACGCTCCCCGTCTGGTTCATAATAACATGCTCAGGCTCCGGGAAGGAGGGCGGCGGGTAATATCACCGCGAATTCTTTCCTTCGCCGATGTTGATAATCCGCCTTCCCAGCTCCGGTACAGGATCGACCGGCTGCCTGTGCACGGTCGTATATTCCGCGATTCCGTACAACTTTACGAGCATGATACGTTCACCCAGGCCGACATCAACCAGCGGCGGATACGTTACCGGCACGATGGATCCGAGACCACCCATGATAAGTTTACTCTGGATCTGAACGACGGCTCCGGGGCAGATATCCCTGACATTACGGAAGAAATCAAAATTCGTCCGGTGAACGACCCGCCCATTATTTCAAGACTTCCGGCCGTTGAAGTTCTGGAGGACCACCCCTCTCCTATCATTACATTTTCCATTTCCGACGCCGAAACGCCGGCTACTTATCTGCAATTACGCGCCTTTTCTTCCAATCATGATTTGCTGCCCAACGCCAACATCCACCTCACCGGGATCGCCAATACCCGGACCGTACAGCTTACGCCTCTTCCTAACGCGAACGGAACCGCCAGGGTAAAACTGATCCTCAGCGACGGCACCGCCTACACTACCCGTTCTTTTCTGTTCAAGGTCATTCCGGTGAACGACCCGCCTGTGCTGAGCACCATCGGCTCACGGACATTCAACGAAGACGACACCCTGAAAGTCGGCTTCAGCGTGACTGATATCGAGTCGTCTGCTTCGGCTCTCAAAACCTGGATCACAACCGGAGACAAATCGCTTATCCCCCAGAACAATCTCTCCATCACCGGAAGCGGCAACGACAGGACAATTATTGCTGTCCCCAAACCGAACCAGAACGGGAAGACTTTGCTTACGCTCTATGCAAGCGACGGTGATTCAGTGACTACAGAGCCATTTGAAGTGACCGTCAAGCCGGTAAACGACCCTCCGGAGCCCTTTGCACTATACGGCTCCGATATTTATGTGGATATCGATACACTGGCCATCACCTTCAACTGGGAAAAAGCTCAGGATATTGAGCATGATCCCATTACTTATACACTCCATATCCAGGGAGAAAAGGTAGATACCACAATCAGCGATATTACCAGGAGCAGATACATCTTCACAAATAAACATCTCCTGCAGGCCAACGACGTCTACAAATGGTGGGTGGACGCCTCCGACGGGCACTCGGTTACCTCCTGTTATATTCAGCAGCAGTTTACCGCTCCGAAGATACCGATGCCTCCCCACAAGTATGCGCTGTTCGCCAATTATCCCAACCCGTTCAACCCGACCACCCAGATCAGATATCAGATTCCGGTGACTTCCCATGTTACTCTTTCGGTGTATGATATGCTCGGACGCAAGGTTGCCAGCCTGGTGGATCAACAGCAGGCCGCAGGGCAGTATGAGGTTTCCTGGAACGCTTCGTCACGGGCAAGCGGCATCTATATCTATCAACTTGTTGCTCTTGGTGTCGACCATTCCCGTTATGTAAAAACCAAGAAGATGCTGCTCGTGAAATAGCGTGACGCAACATCCGAACGCAACGGTGCCTCCCGCTGTTTTTCTGCTGTTGAGATTAACAACAGGAAGAAATCTGACGACTATCACTTGACCTTCATCTGACTATGGATAATGATCATGTCATCCGGCTGCAACTGGTCGAAAACCTGCGGGGCGGGCAGGCACATATCGATTATGACGGAGCCATCGCGAATTTGCCCGACAACCTCTGGGGAAAAATCCCGGACGGACTGCCTTATTCGATATGGCAGCTCGCCGAGCATATCCGGATTGCACAGTGGGATATTGTTGAGTTCTGTGAGAATCCTCTCCATGAATCGCCGGAGTGGCCGCAGGGTTACTGGCCTGCAGAGGTGCATCCCCCCGACCCAAAAACGAAACGGCGGTCGATTGAGCAATTCCACACCGATCTGGATCGTATGATCGGCCTGGTATCAGATGCTGATAATGATTTGTATGAACCGTTTCCTTATGGTGATGGTCAGAATCTGTTTCGGGAGGCTGTGCTTGCAGCCAATCATAATTCCTATCACATCGGCCAGATCATCGTGCTAAGGCGGCTGCTCAACATATGGCCGGCCGACTGAAGCGGAGGACAGGAAAAACGGAGAAGTCAGGTAATCAGGTTGACTTCAGGATTCAGGGCGATGCCAAACCTTTCTTTCACCTTCGCCATAATTTCCAGGGATAGTTCGTAAATTTCTCCGCCTGTCGCACCACCGTAATTAACCAGTACCAGCGCCTGTTTGTCGTATACGCCGGCATCTCCTTTATGATACCCCTTGTAACCGCACTGTTCAATCAGCCAGCCCGCCGGTACTTTGACGTGATGCCCCGGGACAGGATAACCCGGCATCCCGGGAAAGAGACGGTTCAGCTCTTTGTATCGGGATTCGGAGATAAGAGGATTTTGGAAGAAGCTGCCGGCATTCCCGGTTTTTACCGGATCCGGTAATTTGATGCGCCTGATGTGCGCCACCACGTCGCTCACATGAGCTATCGTCGCATCATCGGGATTTATACCCCTCGCTTGAAGAGTTTCGCGGATAGCTCCATAGCCGAGATTAAGCCGGGGGTTTCTCGCCAGGCGGAGCGTGACCGACGTGATCAGCCAGCGGCCTTTGCCTTCGTGTTTGAAATAGCTGTCGCGATAGCCGAACCGGCAATCATCCCGGCCAAAGCAGGCCATCCTGCCGGTTTCCAGATCGCAGGCCTCCAGGTGATCAAATACCGATTTCAGTTCGGCGCCGTAAGCGCCTATGTTTTGAATAGGGGCTGCCCCCACCGTACCGGGAATAAGTGTCAGATTCTCAATGCCGCCATAACCGCGATCCACGCAATACCGCACCAGATCATTCCATATAATTCCGCCGCCGGCTTTCACGAGCACGTGATCATCATCCGATTCATCCTCCGAAATCCCGCCAATGGCCACATGGATAACCAGTCCGTCGAAATCTCGGACAAAAAGCACGTTGCTTCCACCGCCGAGCAACAATCTCCGCTGCCTGAGATATACAGGGTGCTGCAACAGCTCTTCCAGATCGCCGGAGTGATACAAATGGGTAAAATAGCGTGTTTTTGCTGTTACGCCGAAAGTGTGCCACGGAGCAAGTGCTACATATTCATCGATTCGGATGCTCATGCTCTTTTACGTAATGGAGGATTGTGCAGATAAGATGAAACGTTTGAGTTCACGGCTTTGCCGGTTTTGACAGGGTATCTGCCGGCGTGGAATGTTTATTAATCCACTGCCGAATGGCATCCATCTGTTGACCGAACTGCTGCCAGTCGGCCGATTTCATTGCTTTTTGCAGTTTCTGCCAATGCTCTTTGACGGTTTCAATATCAACAACCGGACCGCCGCCTGTGGAAACCGGCCGGCTCCGGACCTCAGGAGCAGTTTTCCCGAACAGCGCGCGTAATGCATCGTCCATCGTAACCCCCATCTTTGTTTCCTCCCCGTTGCTGACAATCACCCGCTGTAATTGCGGAATATTCAATCCTTCCGAAATCAGAAAAACCGGTTCTACGTATAAGAAAGAGTCATCAATCGGGATCACCATAAGGTTTCCGCGAATTACGTTCGATCCACGCTGATCCCATAACGACAATTGCCGGGATATTACCGTGTTCTGGTCGATCCTGGCCTCTATCTGGTTGGGACCGTATATCAGTTTTTCCTTGGGGAGCTGATATACGAGCACATTGCCATAATCGTCAGGGTCACATTTGGCGGCGACCCAAGCGATCATGTTGTCGCGTTTACTGGGAGTCAGCGGGCTGATCAGCATGTATTCCTGCTTCGACTCACCCGGCAGACTTGCCAGCACATAATAAGGCTCCATCCGGAGCGGCATTCCGGCATATTTCTCCATCGGACGTTCCCACAGATCCTCTTTATTATAGAATACCCTGGGATCTTTCATGTGATATGTGTCGTATTTCTCTATCTGAATCTCAAAAAGATCCTGCGGATACCGGATATGTTGTTTAAGTCCATCCGGCATCGCCTCAAACGGCTTAAAAAGATTGGGGAAAGCCCGGCGATAAACCTGTAAAACCGGTTCGTCAGGCTGCATGACGTAGAAATCGACAGATCCGTTGTATGCGTCTATGACGATTTTCACTGAGTTCCGGATATAGCTGAATCGTCCCTCGTATGTTTCAGAATAAGGGAAACCGGAGGCCGTTGTGTAGGCATCTTCCATCCAGTAAAGGCGCCCGTTGTTCAAGACCAGGTACGGGTGCGAATCCAGCTTCAGGAACGGAGCAATATGATGAATCCGCTCACGTACCGATTGCCAGAACTGAATCCTGCTGCCCTTCCGGATGTACTCGGAAAGCAGCAGGTTGAAATCGCTGAAGTCCCAGGCAAAGAGCAGCTTACGCCAGAAACTATCGATGGCAACTCCCCCGCTGCCCTGATAATGGCTGTACACATTATCATCTCCCTTTGGGTAATCCAGCTCAGGGATACCTGTATTCACGACACGGTAATACGTAGGAGTATCCCCATAGTATACGGAAGGCTGCTCAACCTTGAATCCCATGGAAACAGCGGGCGGAAGATCCTTGATATACAGCTTTGGGATGCCTTCTTCTCCCTTTTCAGCAACCGGACTCATCACCAGTCCGAATCCGTGGGTATATTGCAGATGCTTATTTACCCAGGTATCTGCCTTGCCCGGCAGATTTTGGGCCAGTTCTCTTGCCGAAAGCATAACCAGCCGGCGGTGGGTACCCGACGGATTATACCGGCCGACATTCACCCTGTAGAACTGATAATAGGTGCGGATTTCCTGTAACTGCCTGTAGGTCTGGATGAGCGTACGATGATCCCACAGGCGGATATTGTGAATGGTTTTGAGATTGTCCTGAATTTGCGGCCACGTCAGCGTGTCGACGACCGAATACGAAGAGTCATGAAACTTATCCAGGCCATAAGCACGGTTGGTCCACTTGATATTATTTTCGAGATAAGGTTCTTCAACTTTCAGTTCATTGGGCTCGACAACAAAACTCTGGATAACGCCGGGCAAAATGAGGCGTCCGATGATAAAGATACCGATGAATACAGCAAATGCTCCCATGGCATGCTTTGGACGATTCATAAACCAGCCCACAGCAGCTAGAACGGCAAAAACGATGCATATGACGACCAAAACCCATAAAACGGGGATTACCACGTTCATGTCGGTATAGCCGATCCCGTATACTATCCCGTCTTTCCGGCTCAGTAATTCATAACGCGACAGGAAAAAACCCCAGGCAATCAGCAACAACCAAATAGCCAGGTTGATGCTTATGTGCCGCGTAACCGCCTCTCTCCCCTGGAAACCGTTTTCCTTGTGATACCTCAATTGCCTGCTATACAGGTAGGCTATCACCAGGAGGGCTGTAAACAAGAATACAAGTGTGGCAAAACTACTCTGAATCATATTGATGAAAGGAAGGCGAAACAGATAAAACCCCATATCCTTGTGAAAGACAGGGTCGACTTCTCCGAAAGTGCCGCCCCAGTGGAAGCGAAAATAGCTGTCCCACTGCCCTGCAAAAACAAATGCAAAAAACAGTGCAACGATTACTGTGCCGGCAATCAGGATGATACGCAGCACACGTCTGAATTCAGGCCCGCTGAAAATAGCAACAGACCCGTCCGGCCGCGCGAGTGTCACCCCGGTGGATCCTATGGTCTTATACAGCCACCATGCATTGATGCCCAGATAGATCTCCGCAGCGACAAAAGCCAGAAACATGATCAAAAACTGTGTTCCTTTTATAGTAACGAACACATTGGCATACCCGAATTGCCCCAGCCAGAGCCACGTGACAATCCAGCGGCTGAATGCAGCCAGTAAAACCAGTATTAAAACAATGATGCCGATCCATATGGAAATCTTCTTGCCAGTCATATGATATCTGGTTTGTTTTAAAAAGCGGTCGATTTATCCTATAATCCATTCATTCGGCCGGATCTCCTCACAGATTATCGCCATTTTATACAGGAGATCAGTCCCGATTCCGGGTTATTTGAAGCCGTGACATTCGCAACCCTGAAAGACGGATAGCCGGATGAAAAATTTAACTTACAAGGTAGTAAATCCGGAATGAAAATGCCCCGTGATTATCGAATGAAGGGGAAAGCGATACATGAGCTGTTTATATAATACCGGCGACCACTATCAATACCAAATCCGAACAATTGCCGGCCACGGGCTCTCTCAGGGAGTCAGAAGGGGAGATTCGCCGAAAAAACATGTGCGGCGTTCGATCCGACCCGTGGAAATATGAAATTTTGCGTCTCTGCCGCGATCTCTACTCCCCTGCCTGGGCGTTGAGTTTCTCGAGATTATCCTGGACGCGCAGCGCCCCAATCACCTCATCGAGCCGGCCCTTCATGATCTCGTCGAGATTGTACAGGGTGAGACCGATACGATGGTCCGTAAGCCTTCCCTGAGGAAAGTTATACGTACGGATCTTGGCACTGCGGTCACCGGTAGAAACCTGGCTTTTACGTTCCGCGGCCCGCTTCGACTCCTTTTCCCGGAGTTCGGCCTCATAAAGCCTGGAGCGAAGCATTTTCATTGCCTTATCACGGTTCTTATGCTGCGAACGTTCCTCCTGGCAGGTAACCACCACTCCTGAAGGAATATGGCGTATCCGTACGGCCGAATCGGTAGTATTCACATGCTGACCGCCGGCTCCGGTAGAACGGTATGCCTCAAACTCCAGATCCGCGGGATTGATTTGGATGTCCACCTCTTCCGCCTCCGGAAGCACTGCCACCGTAGCTGCCGAGGTATGGATGCGCCCCTGGGACTCGGTCTCCGGCACACGCTGTACACGATGAACGCCGCGCTCATACTTCATTTTACCGAACACCTCGGTTCCGCTCAACTGAAAAACGATCTCCTTAAACCCACCTTTCGCCGCCTCGCTCAATGAAAGCAACTCAAGTTTCCAGCCCTGTTCGTCGGCATACCGGCGGTACATCTCGAACAGGTCGCCTGCAAAAATGGCGGCTTCATCCCCTCCGGTCCCGGCTCGTATCTCAACAATGGCATTTTTTGAGTCATCGGGGTCTTTGGGAATCAGCTTCAGTTTGATTTCCTCTTCCAGCACCTGCAGTTTTTCCTGCAGCTCCTTGTTTTCATCCCGCGCCATATCTGCCAACTCGGAGCCGGGATCAAGGGCAATCAGCTCCCTGTTATCCTCCAGATTTTTCCTGGCCGACCGCCACTGCTGATAATCTTCCACCAATCCTGCGAGCGTATTGTGCTCTCTGCTCAGTTCCGCATAACGTTCCGGGTTGTTGTAGACCTGAGGATCACTGAGTATGTTATTCAACTCGCGGTAACGCTCATCAATCCGTTTCAGTTTGTCTTCGATATTCATTTTAATATGCGCGCAATTTCGTATTTTCCAGCTCTAAGATAGCGATTTCTATGCGAACCGAAGCACTTTTAGAAAACAACCTGGAGATAGATTATTTCGAAACCCTAAGTTCTAAACAATATCTAAATCCTAAACTTAAAAACATGCCTGTGTACTTTGCGGTGAGAAAAGTAAACCGCAAAGTTTGCAAAAAAATCGCTACAGTTGTCAGGTATCAAATTATAATTATCATGGCATTAATTGATCCGATATTTTGACATTTCCATTTTGGAATCTGTATTTGTTCAGGATTTAGATATTCGATATCAGGATTTAGTAAATCAGCTATTATAATGCTCAAATCTGCTAACCACATATTGCGTTCCGATTTCAGAATCGGCTTCCTGGGCGGAGGACAATTGGCCCGGATGTCGGCGCTGGAGGCCTTTCGCTTCGGCCTGCAGATTGCTGTGTTTGTCTCTTCAACCGATCCGGAACCGGTGGAATTTATGACGCCTCATGTAAGCCGCGGGTCTTTCGAGGATGCGGGCGCACTCACCGGCTTCGCAAAATCGTGCGATGTGGTCACCCTGGAAAATGAATTCATCGATTCGGAGATCCTTGCAGAAATGTCTGCCAAATCAGGGACACCGCTGTATCCCTCGCCGGAAACATTCCGCCTGATCGAGAATAAATATATCGAAAAGGAGACGTTTCGGAAAGCGGGCATCCCGGTCACGCCATACGCGCTGATCCGTTCTGCGGACGATATGCAGACTTTCGGAGAGGAGCATGGCTGGCCCTACCTGATGAAATCGTCCAAAGGCGGTTACGACGGGTACGGCAATGCCACGATTCACGATACAAAGGAGGCCCGGGAAGCTTTCGCCCGGCTTGGCGGGGAAAAAGGACACGACATTCTTGCGGAAGCCTTCGTTCCCTTTCGTAAGGAACTGGCTGTGCAGGTGGCCCGAAACCATTTGGGCATACAGGCGTATCCCTGCTGCGAAACGATCCAGCAAAATCATATATGCACTGCCGTACTCGCTCCGGCCGATATTCATCCCGACCTCCGGAAAAAGGCTGGAGAAATGGCGATCGCCGCTACTGAAGCAATTGACGGCACCGGAATCTTCGCTTATGAATTTTTTCTGACGGAAGATGACCGGATTCTGCTGAATGAATCAGCACCGCGTCCTCATAATTCCGGACATTATACAATCGAAGGAACGATAACTTCCCAGTTTGAAAACCATGTACGCGCCGTAACCGGCCTCCCGCCCGGCGATACCTCACTCCGTAAGCCGGCCGCCGTTATGGTCAACCTGCTGGGGACACACGAACGCCCTGCCAGGACCGATAATGCGGAAAAAATCCTGCAAATCCCGGACGCTCATCTCCATCTGTATGGAAAACTGAAAAGCAGGAAAGGCAGAAAGATGGGGCACGTGACCCTCCTGGGGGACGACCTGGAACAGACCTATGCAAAAGCAAAAAGATTAACACAAAATATTCAGATCTGATGGCATCGCAAAAGCAACCCTGCGTGGGCATCGTAATGGGCAGCGACTCCGACTGGCCGACAATGAAGGCGGCTGCCGAAGTTTGTGAACAATTTGATGTTCCATTCGAAGCCAGGGTCGTATCGGCTCACCGGACACCAGAGGATATGGCCGAGTACGGGAAATCGGCACGCTCCCGCGGACTTAAAGTAATTATCGCCGGAGCAGGCGGAGCGGCGCATCTTCCGGGGATGCTCGCGGCTCATACCACACTTCCCGTAATCGGTGTTCCCGTGGCCAGCCGGCACCTGAACGGAGTCGACAGCCTTTACTCTATTGTCCAGATGCCCAAAGGCGTTCCGGTAGCCGCCGTTGCCATTGGCAATGCCATGAATGCGGGGTTGCTGGCTATCCGCGTTCTCGCTGCCACGGATCAGCATCTTGCCGGGGCATTAAAAACCTATCACGAAAAGATGCGGGATGAATCGAGGAAAAAGACGGATAATTTGAAGTGACGAATGTCTGAAGGAGAAAGGGGAATCTCCGGGACCCTGCCACATACGATCTTGTGATGCAACATTCACGTTCTCCGAACAGCGGAGCAGCGCTTCTCTGCAGACATCTGCGAGAGGCTTCTTGAGCAGCCGATTGTCATACCCGGCATATTTTGAGACAACCGCTCCTTAACCTCAATCAACCCTTACCGGAGCTGAAAATGTTTGCCTGCGGTCTGGCGGATACAATCCATCATTTCCAGTTCCAGCAGGTCGTTCATCAGTGCGTTTGAAGGTTCTTCGAGATACTCACTGATTTGATCAATGTGCCGTTCCCCTTCTTCCAGCAGCTTGCAAATCGCTTCTTTTCGCCCTGACAAACCCATATCGCGCCATACCAGCTGCTTTGGTTTCTGCCCGGAATCCTGTTCGCCGGTGTACAGCAGGGGAAATTCGATCATGACATCTTCAATATTCCGGACGAGCTTTCCCCCGCCTTTCTGAATCAGGATATTGCCGCCGGAACCGGCAGGGTTTTCCAGGGAGTGCGGGAGGACGAATACCTCGCGGTTCTGATCCAGGGCCATACGGGCCGTGATCATACTTCCCCCCTTCTCTCCGGTCTCGATTACCAGCACGCCCAGTGAGAGTCCGCTTACGATACGATTCCGCGCAGGGAAATTGGGGGCATCGGGCCTGGTTCCCGGAGGAAATTCGCTGATCACCAACCCGCCTTTATCCACCATGTCGCGGGCCAGCTTCTTGTTGCTCGCCGGATAGATCCGGTCGATCCCCGATCCCAATACGGCAATCGTTTTCCCACCGGCTTTCAGACACGCGGCGTGGGCAATCGTGTCCACCCCATAGGCCAGGCCGCTAATCACTGTAATTCCCTGGTGAACCAGATCCCTCGTAAACGATTCCGCCATTGCTCTCCCATAGGCAGTCGGCCGGCGGGTTCCGACGACTGCGATCCCCTTTGTATCGAGCAGGGAGATGTTACCCAGACACCACAGTAATACCGGCGCATCGTAAAGTTGCCGGAGCCTTTCGGGATAGGTACTGTCATACAGCGTTATGATCTCCCCGTTTACCTTTAGGGTGCGCTCCATCAGTGCGTCCACCTGCTTCCAGTTTCTGAAAG
The DNA here is from genome assembly GCA_964572735.1 of uncultured Chitinophagales bacterium. GTDB lineage: Bacteria > Bacteroidota > Rhodothermia > Balneolales > DATFMH01 > DATFNI01. Next base: position 10,797 of record CAZNHE010000065.1, read on the forward strand.
AAGCGATCTCACGGGCGATCTGTCCGCCGATATCAGGAACCTTCATCAGCCGGGTCTGATTTCCCGACATAACCGGTCCCGCCCCTCCGAAATGATGCACCAGCGTCCGAATACGCCGTACTCCAAGGTTTGGAATAAGCGTTAGTGCAATCAGGTTTCTGAGTTCTTCAGTGCCTGTTTTGTGGATTGCAGTTTCTTCCATACCATCTCCTTCAATTCCTCCAGATGCCAGCCGGTTGCCGATGAAATCATGATCACCGGTACGTCAAGCCGTACTTCTCTTTCAAGTTTATAATCGGGCAAAAGATCCATTTGCGAGATCGCCACGATACGGGGTTTTTCCAGCAGGTCGGAACGATACGACCTTAATTCATCACATAAAATGCGATATTCCTGCTCAACATCACTCAGGGCCTGAATGACGAACAGCAACACATGGTTCCGCTCAATATGCCGCAAGAAGCGGATTCCCAGTCCTTTTCCCTCGTGAGCCTGCTCTACGATTCCCGGAATATCAGCCATTACAAAACTGCGGAAATCCGGCATCGTAACCACCCCGAGATTGGGTTCAAGCGTGGTAAACGGGTAATCGGCAATTTTAGGAGTTGCCGACGAAAGGACCGATAGCAGCGTACTTTTCCCTGCATTCGGAAATCCGACCAGCCCGACATCGGCAATCAGCTTCAGTTCGATTTCAACAACAACTTCCTCGCCCTCCTCACCGGGCTGGGCGTGTTCAGGTGTCTGGTTGGTGGCCGTTTTGAAATGCGAGTTGCCCAGTCCGCCCCGGCCACCTCTGGCGATGATCAATTTCTCTTCATGATGCGTCACTTCTCCGATCAGCCGCCGGGTTTCAAATTCGTAAGCTACTGTTCCGAGCGGGACATCCAGAATAATCGGATCGGCGCTTTTTCCTGTTTTGTTTGCACCGGCTCCGCGCCTGCCGTTTTCGGCCTTCAGGAATTTCTTGTAGCGTAAATCCAGGAGGGTGTTTAACTGTTCATTGCCCCGCAGGACGACATCTCCCCCGTTGCCCCCGTCACCCCCGTCGGGACCGCCACGGGGAACGAACTTCTCCCTTCGGAAATGAGCCGCCCCGGCTCCTCCATCGCCGGCTCTGACAAAAATCTTGGCATAATCAGCGAACCGCATGTCTATCTCTCTGATATTTTGACATATTTTTTATCGCAAAGGACCTTTAGAAGAAGAATAAACCACAATGGTCACAGAGGTTGCACAACGTCCGCGGAGACAAATACATAGTGAGCATTATGGTTTTTCTTTTAACCACCGAAGCACGGATTTTCACAGAAGATTTTTTCTGTGTTTCCGTAACAAAAAAAGCACCCATCTTTCTAAAGAAACATCGTGAGATTCATTGTGCTCATTGTGGTTTATTCTTCTTCTAAGACCCATCATGGTTACCCCCTCTTACTTCTCGTATTTGTGCCCTACAATCGACAGAAGCCGGGCTAGATGGCTCTTCATTTGCGGACGCGGAATAATGAAATCCAGAAACCCGTGCTCAAGCAGATATTCGGAGGTCTGGAATCCTTCGGGAAGATCACGACCAATGGTCTGCCGTATCACCCGCGGGCCGGCAAAACCGATCAGAGCCCCCGGTTCGGCAACATTGAAATCGCCCAGCATGGAATAGCTGGCGGTAACTCCTCCGGTGGTCGGATTAGTCATCACCGATATATAAGGAACACCTTCTTTGCTGAGCAGAGCCAGTCTTGAGGCCGTCTTGGCCATCTGCATGAGGCTGAGCACCCCTTCCATCATACGCGCCCCGCCCGACTGGGATATAATAATCAGCGGAAATTTATGCTCGCGGGAATAATCGGTGGCTATAGCGATACGTTCACCGACCACCGAACCCATGCTTCCGCCGATAAACCTGAAATCCATGCAGGCGATCACCACATCCAGCCCCTGCATCTTCCCGGTTCCGACCTGCAAAGCTTCGTCAATTCCGGTCTTTTTTGCAGTATCTTTCAGTCGTGTTTTATAGGATTTACGATCTTCAAACCCCAGGGGATCGGTCGGCTGAATCTCCTTCCCAAGTTCTTCGAACTTATTATCATCAAAAAGAATCTGGAGATAGTAATCGCTGCTCACTGAAAAATGGTATCCGCTCAGCGGATCCACCCAGAAGTTATCCTCCAGCTCCCGCCGATGGACGGTTTCACCGGTGGAAGGCACTTTCACCCATACTCCTTCCGGCATTTCTTTAGGCGTTTCCGTACGTATTTTTTGCTCTTGACGTTGAAACCAGGCCATATCAAATTCTTCTTTTTCTGATTCTGAAGGATGTTCCGTTGCCAATAGTGACTCCTGCTTATTCACCGGATATTTTGTGATCCACCTGCGGAACGTCCGGCCCGTAATAATACGGCTCAAATCGTTCCGGCGCGACTTTTTTTATCACCCGCTCCCAAACCCCGTCTTTATCTGCAGCTTTATATTGATCAAACAGTGAAATCATGGCCTCCGCTTTGATTGTTTCCGTTCCCAACACCTTCAACCGGTGTAATAACATTGCGGGCAACCGCTTAATTCCGGTCCCGGTCACAAAATCTCCATTTCTCATGAACGATTCGAGGGAAGATATCTCCCTGATCCCCACTTCCGATTCGGGTAAAATCCCCTCCTCCCGTATACAATAGCTCTGGTGGTACAGATGGGAACGCCGGGCGTCAATCACTGAATGTACACGGCCCGTTACGACGTCTGAAATGCGGACTGATTCAGCGAAAAAGGCCAGTGTGTTGACGCCATAAACATCGATATTATGACCGAAAACCAGCCCCTTTACGGCGCTTGCGGCGATGCGCAATCCGGTATAGGATCCGGGACCCATGGTGAAGAGTATGGTTCCAATATCGCTCATTTTCAATCGGGCTGATTTCAGCAAATCGTCGATAAACAGGAACAATTTCTCCGAATGAATGCCACGCCCCTGCTCCCATCGTCCGGCAACATTTCCCTTCCCTGCACGGAGAGCCGCAGTACAAATATGTGTACTCGTGTCGAAGGCTAAAAAATTGTCGGATTCAGGCATTGATTTGTTCTTCGGATATCTTCAGGAATAAGCTTCATCAGAAAGCTTAAAGTATTTAAAGTTTGAAGTACTTAGAGTTTTTCCAACCGAATCCCTGCAGGAGAAGTGCTGGAGTACACGAGGTTAGCATAATGGGCACAGTGAATCCCACAATGTTCATTATGTATTTTTTCCGTGTGAAACCTTTGTGAGCATGGTGGTTTATTCTCTTCCAAAGGTATTTCGTGGTTTAAAATCATCCCAAAATATGGTCTTTAAGAAGCATATTTTCATTCTATTTTTTTCGGATGAAAAGGCGGGTGCGGCTCAGTTCAACCCATTGATCATACAAATTAATAAGCTGCGGAAACAGGTCCTGGCCGAAATCAGTCCGCAGTACCGCCACATGCAGGGTGTAATCAAGGCTGCGGGAACCGATCCGGTAGTTGAAGCCGAGGTTCGCTCCCGGTATTTCGATGTGGGCATTCTTGTTCGAATGTTTCAGGGAATATCCGCGGGGAATCCGGATGTGGAAGGAGGCGTTCAGTTTTTCAGGAGCAGAAAGCGTTACGGGAAGATGCCGCCCGCCTCCGAAAGGATTGTGCATCCTGTACCCCACCACCAGCGGCGAAAATTCCAGGCCTTTCTGATAGCTGATTGCATAGCCCGGTATCTTGAAATGGGCGGATAAGATAACCGGATCACCATACGCATTGTTGCCTTTAACCTGCACTGAATCGATGGTGACTCCAATATAACGCCCCAGCAAATCCTGGCGGACGATCTCCGAAGGCTTGAGGTCGGTAGTAAGCTGGTCCCGTATTTTCCGGGCAAGGTATCCATAATGACTCACGGCAAGATGCCCTTCAAGATCCCCCTGCTCATCGAGATCCGCGTTTAATTTCACATCCATCTCGAACCGTGAAGGATCCGGATTCAGACTGACCCACTGGTAACTGCGTGGCTCTACGACCAGTCCTTTCCCTCCGATTGTTCCGAGCGGAAGTAACCCGGGTATGCTGTGTTTCTGAGTGGCATCCATGAGCCTGATTTCCCCTCCGGCCTGCGCGCGAACCATCATCACATTGAACTGGAAAAGAGAGGGATAATCACTGAGGATGCGCCCCGTTTTGCGCGTGGCCGTTAGCAGAGGATCCGCCCTGATACCCGCACCCCGAAGGACGGCAATGAGAGCCTGATTGATGGCCGGCTGATCGGACGGACGCCCTTTCAGCACCGAATCAAGCGGCGCCTGGCTCAGCACCCCTTCCGATCCGTTGTAGGTGGCATGATCGTTCACATACCGGAAGACGCTGTCCATCCGGACAACAGGATCCTTGATCCTCCGGAAGGTTCCGCCCAGCGAGTCGAGTTCCGGGTATTTCGGGATGTTCTTCAGGAAGCCATGGTTCCGACGAAGCTCGGCAACTACAATATCCCACCCTTTTTCGATGATCTGACGCGGATCACCGAAAGATTTCCAGGAAAACTTCAGTTTCCAGCGATAGTCGTTCAGCGAAGTGATATAAGGTTCTTCCCGCAAGCCGGGGATATCTTTCATAAACCAGTAATCAATAAGAATCGGCTTGCCCTCCGGCCGGGTGAAGATATTGGGGTCTTTCGTGGTATCGATCTTTTGTTCAACGAAGTGTGGAGAAGATTGCTTCATGTTTACCGGCTTCACATCATACCGGATATATTTGCTGTTTACCAGGCGAACCACCGACAGTTTCGTGGGGCGCGTGTTCATGAAATAAAAATCGGGCAACTCCTCAATGTAACGCCGCCGGATGGTATAGCGATATTCCAGGATCGAACCCGGATGCACATCCGGAAGCTGAAACTCCCTGAGTTTATACCGGCTGTTGACCTCAATCGTGCGAACGGTCGTTGTATCCAGGTTGACGCGCGACCCGTTCGGATGGATTGTGTGCCCCTGGATGGCCGTCACTTTCTCCATATCATTTTGATAATAATAGGGGATATCCACCACAGAGGCCTTAATCCCCGCCTCTTTCAGCACCTTGATCCGGACCAGATAGGTCAGTTCCGCAATCAGCGATTTATTATTCACATCAAAATGGATATTCAGCCCTTTATAGGCGAAAAAATAATCCAGATCCGGATTACCCGGATACTGTTTCATCCGGAGCAGCGAGTCGGGGATTTCACCGTATTCGATCTTTGGCAATTGTGGCAGCCAATACTGCGAGGCGTCGCCCTGAGCCCATGCCGGCTGGATCAAACCCTGAAAAAGGCAGATACACAAAATCCCTGCCAGACCGGAGAACAATATGCCGTGCCGTATTTCACCATTCTTCTGTTGATATGACTGATGACCGGGTACTCTCATCATTTCTGTTCCAAAAAGCTGTAATGTACCTATTTTTGTGCGCTTTAATGAGTTTGCAAATACTTTCTGTTCCTTCTTATTTAAAATATACTCACAAAAGAACCGCAAAGTGCCGCTATATGCCTTTAGATCGAAATACGTGTGAGGGCGGAGCGCATGACCGTGTACCCCTGCCAATCCTATGAAGCGGCCAGGCTTACTTGTTACAACATACACTGAGGAGACAAGCTGAGCAATCACCCTTTGGATCAGCAAACAAAGACGATCGCCAGCAATTGATACATTGCCCGTTATAAGCTCCCTCCGGAGAGGGAATTACCTGCAACCTGTAATTTTCAATCCCCACCCACCCTGCATTCCTGCCTTGTCAATTAGCTCCTTTTTGGCGATTATAGGCTGTACTTA
>CAZNHE010000066.1:0-16568 GCA_964572735.1 uncultured Chitinophagales bacterium
TCTACGCGCAGCTCCCGGGTTTTGATACCTGCATCGGATTCCATGGCGCGAAGCACATCTCCTGTTTGAAACGCGACAGACTCAAGCGCAGCCCGTGCCAGATGTCCGGCAGAAGTTCCGCGCGTGAGACCTGTGATTGTTCCCCGGGCAAGCGGATCCCAGTAAGGCGCACCGAGACCGGAAAAAGCGGGGACAAAACAGACTCCTCCATTATCTTTAACCGTTTGAGCCAGCTTTTCTATTTCTGCGGATGACCGGATGATTCCCAACCCGTCGCGCAGCCACTGCACAACGGCACCGGCAACAAAGATGCTCCCTTCCAGGGCATAACATGTGCGGCCGCCGCGGCGCCATGCGACCGTGGAAAGGAGATTATTTCCGGAGGAAATCAATTCATCCCCGGTGTTGAATATGAGAAAAGCACCCGTTCCATACGTATTTTTTATCATACCGGGTTGCAGGCACATCTGGCCGAAAAGGGCCGCCTGCTGATCTCCCGCCATTCCTGCAATCGGCACCCCTTCACCAGGAACAGACGCGTTCGTTACCCCATACACCTCGTCGGAGCTATATACTTCAGGCATCATATTCCGGGGAATACCCAACAACCCCAGAAGGTCGTCATCCCACTTCTCATCCCGTATATTCCAGAGCATGGTACGAGAGGCATTTGTAACATCGGTAACATGTTCTTTACCCTGCGTCAATTTCCAGATCAGCCAGGAATCTATCGTGCCAAAGGCAAGATCGCCCTGTTCTGCTTTTCTGCGGGCATCCTTTACATTATCGAGAATCCATCTGATTTTAGTGGCGGAGAAATACGGGTCAATAACAAGTCCCGTCTTTCGCTGAATGTCGTCCTCCAGTCCCTGCCTTTTGAGACGATCACAAAAGTCCGATGTGCGGCGATCCTGCCAGACAATTGCGCGGTGTACCGGCACCCCGGTTGCGCGATCCCAGACAACCGTTGTCTCGCGCTGATTGGCAATGCCGATTCCCGCTATATCTTTCCACTCTAAACCGGCCTTTCCAAGGGCTCCGGTTATCACGGCCGACTGACTTTCCCAGATTTCATCCGGATCATGCTCAACCCACCCCGGCTTCGGAAAGTATTGTTTAAATTCCTTTTGAGCCATAGACACGATATTTCCCGACCGGTTAAATACGACGGCGCGGGAACTCGTGGTTCCCTGATCGAGTGCAAGCACAAATTCCTTATTCACAGTTCCTCAACCTGTTTTTGAATATGTCTGAATATGGATAACGCCCGTTGCTCCGGGCAAAATAACAACACCGGCTGAAACCGGCACGAAATCCGGGACGGACAGGTGAAGAAACAAACAGGGAATTCTCTTTTATGCAGCGTGGAATTTCTTCATGTATATAATCACTCCAAACTAAAAGCAGGCATAATTATGTTGTTCCAGGGGGATCCGAAGTCTGGAAATGTGATTTAACCGGCATGGCGGAAACGGCCTGTTTACAAACGACCCTTATTTACCAATAATAGCATAATAGCCGGCGAAAAGCAGTTATCGGCATCCCGGTTTTGGAAAATGGCTCGTAATTATATTCTGTCTGGTGATAGACCAATTTAGATTTGATCTTTTAGGTTTTTTTGATAAAATGTTACGCATATATTATAAATGCATTAACGATTACGATCTCATGAGTGGCGATAAAATTTCCCGTAAAGATTTTTTGAAGAAAGTTTCTTTTGCAGGTATTTCCGGGTTAGGCATCTCTGCCTTCCTTGCCGCCTGTAGCGGCGGAGGCAAAAACCAGGGCGGCAATAACCAGAGAGCCGGGTCTGTCGACACCTCGGCTTCAGCGATGAATCAAAAGCAGAAAACGGGCACCGGTGAATATGCCACAAGTGAGGGAGCGTGCACTGATCTGAGCGGGGTTTCCAAAAGGGATATCAACACACGCAAGACACTCCAGTACGTCGACAAATCCCCAAACAAAAATCAACGGTGTGACAACTGTACATTCTATCTGGCGAACAAATACGGAAGCCAGTGTGGCGGCTGTCAACTCTTCAAGGGACCGATCAGCCCGGGCGGGCATTGCACTTCCTGGACGCCTAAAGCGTAATCCGGCTCGCCGCTGCAGGCGGAAAGAGAAGGGAAAGCGTTGTTTCTCTGCCGGGTTGTAATTTATAGTGAGTGATTTATGTACTCCGTTCTCCAAGAGGAGCATTTTCCGTGAAGAACGGTCTGTGGGGTTTCCTGTCCCTTCCTTGTCGTCACCTGAAAAGATGCTCGTATGTTGAGGTATGCCGCCTCCATGCATTTCCCTCAAAAACCACAAGTGGAGATATGCTTGTTTTTCCAAAATCTGTTCGTTTTTCCGGCCGGGGGAGATCACTCATGGCAACAATATTATTAATATATAATGTGTCTGTTTCAATTGTATCCTGGGAAAAAACGCCGGAGTAGAAGAGCGAAAACGACTATTTATTAAGAACCTGTATAACGGAAACAACAGAACCGGCTGTTTTGTTCTGTCTCCGTATAAGCTTCAGGATATATAAGCAGGAGCTTAAGCAACCTGCTTGCCGTGCGATAACCGATTATGTGAGAGAATATGATATCCTGCAGGAATCTATTCTTAATAATTTCTATAAGGGGTTTACGCACATTTATAGTAGCTTATATACAAATATAGATGCTATATCTTATAGACAATAATTATGAGCAATGCTATAAATCAAAGTCCGCCTATGGCTGGTTCAGGAAATACAGGCAGAAAAAATAATGATGAGGAACCGATTCACCCATTATCAGAAGATCCGGTGAAACCTCTATCCATCGCCCCTAAGCCGGAAGAATCATACGACAGGCGTACCTCTCCTGCAGTTAAATGGATTCTTTACAGTCTGACGGCGCTGGCGATCATAGGAGGCCTGTATCATCTGTGGACAGACCCTATTGTGACAAAGGCTCCATATGGACGTAATGTCACCGTCACTCTCCCCGATAACAGCATCGTGGAATTAAGCGGTGGGTCGGAGATCACCTATTACAGGGGGTTTGGCTGGATCGAGCGCGATGTAAACCTGAATGGCGAAGCCTTTTTTAATGTCAGGAGAAACGGACGACCTTTTGTAGTAAAAACGAGTGACGGGATCGTCACAGTGACGGGCACGGAATTCAATATCCGTACATGGGCCGCCGATTCGTCTTTGGGAACAGTAGTGACGTTGTTGCGCGGAAAGCTTGATTTTGCTTCCCGGGCCCATCCGGATCAGCCTGTTACCCTCCTGGCAGGGCAGGTCAGCAGCATTACAGGAAGCCATTCCCTGCCAAGCGAACCCTCTACAGCCGATATTATCCAGGCGACATCGTGGAGGCACAACGACCTCTCCTTTAATGCCCAGCCGCTATCCGTTGTTATAAAAGAGATGGAACGCCGTTATCATATCATCATCCAGGCAACGAATCCCGGGATACTCAACAACATGGTAACCATTCATCTGATTCGTCCGGCAGGACCGGAAGATGTACTTGATTCTATTTGTGAAGCGACCGGTCTGCAATACCAGAAAACGGATGAAGGTTTTCTGATTTCCTCAAAGCGGGTGCCCTGAGGCCAAGGAGCCGGTACTGGAGATCCTCGAAGGAAGTCAATATCTTTGCCATTTTCCAAAAGCCGATAGTGATGCCATCCGACGAACCGGTTCTCTATCCCATTGACGGCGTTCTTGATCTCCACACTTTTCTGCCGGGCGAGGTCACGTCTCTTATTCCCGATTATATAGAGACCTGCATGGAAGCGGGCATCTATCATCTGCGGATTATCCATGGAAAAGGAACCGGAACACTGCGACGCACAGTCCACGCCCTGCTCGACCGGGATGAACGGGTGACGCATTATCAGCTTGCCGGCGACGGAGCCGGCGGATGGGGTGCAACTCTTGTAACGCTGCGGCGGCAGCCTGAACCTCCTTCGGAAGAATGAAGAAGGATGTACTTCCATCGGAGTATGGCTTTCACGTTTTTATTATCCTCTGAATAAGAGATGTATTTTCAGGATTTATTGCAGCTAAAAGCCGGGAACCTGTAATGGAAAAGCCGGCAGAAGGCTGAAGCACCTAAACCTGTTTTTGTTGACATAGTAAATGAAGAAATTAGACCAGAAAGTACGGGAATTAGGGCTCTCAAATATCGAGCGCCACATCTTTTTGTGCTGCGACCAAACCGAACCAAAGTGCTGTAAAAAAGAAATCGGACTGAAATCCTGGAAGTATCTGAAGAGCAGACTTAAGGAGTTGAATCTGTCTCAGTCCGGGAGGATCTACCGGACGAAGGCGAACTGCCTGCGCATTTGCATGGATGGCCCTGTTGCAGTCGTCTACCCGGAAGGAGTCTGGTATCATCATTGTACCCCGGATGTTCTGGAACGGATCATTCAGGAACATTTAATTGGAGGAGAACCGGTGAGAGAATTCATGATCGATAAACAACCGGCAGAGGATGGTTCTCCCGGTTCCTTTGCCTGATACCCACTTCCATCGTCTTCTCCGATAGACATGGATGTCTTTTGAAATTCAATAAGACAATCATTGTTCGAAGAAAGCATCTACATCGCCTATAGGTAATTCGACGTTAAAAGTCGCCCCCCGGCCCTCCTCCGATTCAACCCATATCTGCCCGCTGTGCAGATCGACAATAGAGCGGGTAATATACAGTCCCAATCCTATTGACTTTTCTCCGCCTGTCGGGGAAGCCGAGAGCTTTTGGAATTTTCTGAATAATTTGTTCTTATCGTTCGTCGTCAGGCCGGGGCCTTCGTCGGAAACACTGATTCGCACGCCGTTTTTTACCCGCGTCGACTCGGGATAGATCCCCACGAGAACCTCTGTCTGCGGCGGTGTGTATTTGATGGCGTTACTTATCAGGTTTTCCAGCACCTGCCGGACCCGACTCTCGTCGGCCGATATGACACAATGTTCCGGGGAGGTTGCCTCGATATGGATACTCTTTCGTTCCGCCTGATTCTTGAAGCCCGGCAATACCCTGCCCAGCAACTCGGCCAGGTCAAACCGGTGGGGCTGAATAGTAACACGACCGGATTCGATGGCGGAGACATCAAGCAGGTTGGTGATAATTTCATTCATGTAATGAGCACTGTCATTAATCATCCCGAAAGCCTGCCGGTTCCGCCCGATCAGTTCACCGGGGTCTCCGCCGCCCTTGTCAATCTCCTCCATAAGAATTTCGGCAATGCTCTGGATCCCCCCAATCGGGTTGCGCAAATCGTGCGATACGGTATCCATGAACTCTTTCTGCAACGTATTAATTCGCTGCAGTTTCGTGTTTGATTCTTCAAGCTTGGAGTTTTGCCTGATTATCTGGCTGGTTCGTTCCGATATCACCTCTTCCAAATGCACGTTTCTGCGGCGCAGAATTTGCAGCCGCGTACGATCAATGAGATACCACAGAATGATAACCGCCAGGATATATCCCAGATAGGCCCATTTGGTTTTGTACCACGCCGGTAGAACATCAAAGGCAAAACTGCGGACCCGGCTCAGCTTACCTTCCGCCGTACGGGCCTGTACTTCGAATCGATAGTTTCCGTTGGGGATATTGGAATATTGTTTGCCTGTTTCCTCCGACCAGGGAGACCAGCCTTCATCGTATCCCTTCAGCCAGTATCGATAGCTGGTCTGAGGATCACTCCCGATCACCGGAACAGCATAATTAAACTGAATGGAGGCATGAGGAGGCTGTAGCTTCAGGTGAGACTTATAAATATTCCGGATTACCGGATGTAATATGCTCTGTCTCTTATCATTACCTTCCGTACTTCGAATTTCTGTCAGGTAGAGCGGTACCGGTGATTTTGTCGAGAGGCCCTGTTCCAAGTCGCATCTTACAAGTACACCCGAGCCGCCGAACCATGCCGTCTGCCCCTCCACGTAAACGGACCGGATGTTCCTTCCCGCCAGCTTCCGGAAAGGCCAGGAGTGATAATCATACGCCCCGTCGTATCGCCGGGTGGCATACCCGATGCTGTCAGGAGTAATGAACCAAAGCCGGCGACTCGTATCCTGATAGACATGTGTTGCATCCACTTTTTCGAGCGGATGGGCCAAAAGATGAGTGGGTTCGAAATGGAACAATTTTTCATTGGCCTGATAACCCGTTTCGGAAACCGGTCTGTAAAATCCCTGTCTTGTACCGATGTATACCCTGCCGTTCACCGGAACAACCACATTTTTCCCTGCCGGAAGTCCGTCCTGCGTCCCGAAACGAATGATGTTCCAGTTACCGCCCCCCCCGATAGTCTGCCACGATTACCCCCTGGTAATCCGTACCCATCCAAAGCAGCCCGTTCGAATCCTGATAGATGCTTCGTATTTCCCGATCGATGCCTTCTATTCGTCCCGCAAATTTCCATCCGTTTCCTCTCCGCTTGAGAATGGCTATTCCATTAGCAAGGCCGGCAAAAACCGTTGTGGAATCACCGGCCGGCTGATACAGGGTGAACGCCTTGCCCGTATACAGTAATGTGGCATGAGTTCCCCTGACCTCATAAACGCCATGTGAGGTTGCCGCCAGCAGCGCTTCTGAGGTCGGCAGCACCTCCCACGCCGGCCCTTCCAGTCCCCCGACTTTCACAAAAGCATATTGATTCCTTTCATAGTCTCCATACCGGCCGACAAGCGTATACACTCCGAGCCCCGTTGCCAGATAAAGGTGATGCCTGTACCTGGTTATCGAAGTGATACCGGTCTGTAAATTGTAAAGTGGAGCAGAAAAATGAGTAAACGGAGAGTACCAGGATATGCGGGAAATGCCATTCTCGTGCATCACCCAGAGATTACGGTCGTGATCTTCAAAAACATTTAAGACGGCATTACCCTGAAGTCCGTTTTTTTTATTCAGAAGATGAAGGATCCGGCCGCTTTTATCTATATTAATGATGCCATTATTAAGGGTACCTATAAGATAGGTGCCGTCATCAAGATATTTCCCCATATATGGTTCTGACTTTTGGAGAAGTGAATCTGCAGCGGTTTTGAAAGGTTTCAGTCGGGTTCCGTCATAGAGAAACAACCCCTGCCCGTCTGTAACTACCAATTTAACGGTGCCGCTGTAAGGAAGGATGGCGCACGTATTGAGTTTTCTGAATGCACTTGCATGAGGGACGGGGCGTAATGCGTCGTTCTTCAGCTCCATCAGGCCCGTTTTCCGGTCGTCGATCAGAACCCTGCCATCAACGACATAAGAATTGAATATGGAAGATGGAATCTTCCAGCTTTGCATAAGCCCGTAATGATCAAGGCGGAAGAGTCTCTCTGTTGATACAAAATATACGTCTCCTCCGAGGACATAGATATTCCACACATCTGTAAAATCGCGCTCTTGCGGGCGCAGTTTCGGAACGAGTGACCGGAACCGGAGCGTTCCGGTGGAATCCGTTTCAAGGTAACCGAATTCACTCTGGCCGCCAACGTAAATCTTACCTTCTTCTCCGATGGCCAGTGAACGTACCGCGGTATTTTTCTGAGTGGGGATCAATTTCCAGGTAACCCCGTTGTACATCAAAACGCCATCCGTATTTCCGAAATACAGGATTCCCTTTTTATCCTGTACCGCCACCCAGTTTTGAGGACTGGCGTCATAAACATCAGGGGGATATCTGCGTATTTCAGGCATACCCGATTCAGGGGCAGAGACTGCCGCAACAGTGGCCAGATAAAAAACAAGGAGAGCCACGATCCCCCAGTATTTTCTCCCAACCGCCGTAAATAGCCACACAAGTGGCTCAATATGCCAGCTTTTTAATAGCTCTCCCAACCTCAGATACGTGTTTGTACAGGTTCAAGGTAATGAGTGTTTCCACGCATTTTATCTTGTATATTATCGAATTTACACGGAAATAATCAAATGTAGAAGTGAAGTACCGGCGAATAATCAAATAGTTAACACCGGGAAATTTTATAGCCGCTTCTCCTGCCACACTTCAGGCCCGGCAGAAAGATATATTGAGATGATAATAAACCGGGATGGGGAATTAACAGCATTATGTATGTTTTTCCTCCGGAAGGATGATCCGGATTGATAGCAATCCGGGACTTTTTTATCCATCATAAGCGCCTTCTTTTATGGCGGGAGAATATCATCTCCACGCCAGAAGCCTTTTTCTTTGTAAAAATTTATCTGTTGTTTTTCGGACCCGCCTGCATTGAAACCGGTGTTGCCGCCTTTTTTTTATGAAGAGATGTGTTTTTATGAACGGATTTTTGCCCCTTGTCCATTTGTTGCTCTCTGGTTGCCCGGGTTCCGAGGTTATGATAGTAGACCATTTTGCCGCCATGTTCCGCCGTTTCCCACAGCAGGAATAATCCGCCGAAGCCGATCAGGAAGACTATCACGGCAAATGAGGCATGTTTCATGCTGCCCCACCAGGTTAAAATTAATCGCAAACCGGCATAAATGCCAAAAAACCACGCGGTAGCTTTGCCCAGTTCGGTATGTTCGTGCAGGTCATGCAGGGCATTATGGGGAAGAAGTCCGGATTTATCTAATCCGTCGACAGCCTGATGTCCGCTCACAACGGCGGCAATGGCTCCCACGGCGCCTAACACGAACAGCAGGAGTGCCGCCTTCGATAACCAGGGTGAACCGCGAAGAACCAATCCCAGAAAATCAAAGAGAACAGCCGCACATAGCAATACGATTGGAAAATGGATAACGAGCGGATGCAGGTTCGGCACCCAGTCAGGAAGTAAACTCATGGGTATTCTTTCAACTTAAAAATGAGATTTTGTTCTTAACAAAAAGGTTACGAGTGGTTCTGCAACCTTATTATAACAAAACCCGATACCGGGGAAAAAACGGGGTTGACAGAAAGAGAAAACCCGTAATATTGGTTATCCAGAAAAGATGCGCGTATTCCACTGCCGTTCAATCACTATGCTTTAAGAGGCTACAAAATTCCACAGGTTCTTCATGCCCGCCTTTTGTCCGAAGGAATCCTTCCCCTGTATAAGAGCCTGAATGCAGCATCTCTTCTCCCTGGTATTTATTATAAAACAGCCTCTGACGAATGAGAACCTAAGGCCTCAATACTGGTCCGCCAAAGTCCTGCCTTCGGATGCCGGCTCTCCTGTGCGATACATATTTCTGTAATCGAGGGGATAAGTTAACAAAAAAGCCGGCTCACCGTATCCATTATATTCAGTAATATTAACACCCTGATTATACCATGCCTCCAGGATGGCCGTAAACTTCTGCTTCTCGGCAGCGGTAGATAATATGATAATACCCTTCCCCGCTTTCCGGTTTGTTTCCCAACGTATGGAAATAAACCATTTATTCAGGAATGAATGATGTTTCCCCAATACACGCAATTCTATATGCTGGAAATCCTGAACAGGTACCCGATGCCCCTTCTCCTCATCGGCCCCTTTGATAAAGCATTGATGTTCCGCCAATAAGACAACGGATTGAACACTGCCCAGTTTTTTTGAAAAAAGCCGCAACAGAATGACGGAAACGATGCCGGCCAGCCCAAGAATGCTAAGCCCTGCCAGAAGATCCGCCGCCAGCACTCCTGAATGATGCGAGATCGCCGTCCGGTTTATTAAAATATCAATAAACACCACCAGAGATACATAAATAGCACCCCGCGTATGACGACCAAAAGTCAATAATGGATTATCGGTATAAATATTTGTACGCAATGTCATATTAACCAATCTTTTGTTGATACGATTGCTAATCCATCACCAAATCTTATGAATTTTCTAATGATACGCAAGCACCTACCATGAATATCGTGCTTTTTTTTATTTCTTCCGGAATATTTCCTCCGGACTCCCCTTACTCCGCCGGATTTTCCATTTTCCCAATGAACAGGATCGCCCCGCTGGTGCGCTCACGAATCAGGTAAACGAACGGCCGGTCGATGTTAAATACGAGATATTGCGGTCCTCTAACTGACGTCGCATAACTAGCCGCTATTTCAGTCACAGCCGCCGCCTCGGTGCCTTCCTCATCCACGGAAATGTAGCTCTTCTGAAGTACCTTGGAAATGTACAATCTTCCATTCGGGTTGATCTTGCTGAAGTCAGCTTTTCTCTTATCAAAGGCGATTCCCATCCCCATAGTCGTGAGCACCGGAATTAATCCAATCTTATACTTAATCTCGAATTTAGGCATGGTTAATTGTACATTCGTTGCATGAAGCTCTCCGATCCATGTGTTCAGCTTATTCCATGACAGATTCCCCACAAAATGGTCGATATTCGTTCCTGCAGGAGGCATCAGAATCGTCATGGAGAACAAGCTGTCCCCGTAAGCCAGATCGATTGCCTGGACGCTGTCGGACATAAACACCGGCAGCGTGCTTGTCATATGCATCATTTCAGGCTGCACTTTCGACCCGTCGGATAAGGTGAACGGGCCGGGCCGGGTATCTTTTTTATCGAACTGCGTCCGCCAGTCTCCCTTGAAGTAAATGGCGTTCATCAGGTACATGACCAGATCACGTGGAATCGGCGGACTGACCATTTTCGTGATCTTTCCGTGGGTTTTATCGCTCACCCAGCCGTTGATGATCCCGGCAGCCTGCTTGCCGTTGTTAAAGTCCAGCCCCTGCACCTTCGCATCATAATATTTCTGATCGGTCTGGATAAAATCCTTCTCCACTGAAAAGGCATTTCGGTACCAAATCGAATTAGCCAGCTCCATCTGTACTTTGGGATCGGCGGCAAGCAATGCTCCGCTCAGTCCCTGAAAGGCCGTGTTCATATCCTGCAGGCTCATCCCCTGCAGGTCCATGGCTTTGAGGATATCGGCCTGTGTCTGTCCCGCCGCCCCGTTGACCACCATCCCCAGGGCCATCGACAGGCTCAGCGGAGAGATAAACACGTTTGCTCCCTGTTGGGTGGCATTTACCTGCCTGAACAGATCCACCCCGAAATTCTGACTTGTCGTTGCCAGCTGCTGTTCGGTCCGGGTCAGCGGCTTCATACCCGCGGATTTCTTCTGAGGACCCGTCAGCGAATCGCCGCATCCCGCAAGCAGCACTGCTGCCAGGATTCCCAGCCAAAGATGTACATGCTGTTTCATGATGATACCTCTGAGCATCGATAAACGGTTACCTTCATCATAATACATGAATTATCGATAAAGTCAAGAAAGAAATGTGTGGCTGGCAGATAAAGATGATTTTGGAATTAATCGTTTTTCCAGTTTATTCCAGGATCATCCCAAACCTTAACCCCCCGATCCCAACAGGACATTGGGGACGAGAGGGACGGTTAACTGCAACGAGCACCGTGCATCTCACCACGTCCTTCTCTTTGCGGACATTGTGAATCCGTTGTCGTTGTGGTCATAGTGGCTTATCCTCTGCCGGTTTCGTAAAACTTATCGCACGCCGAGGTATTTGTGGGTTTGAAGACTGATTTGCCACTGTGGATGTTCCTTAACATACTCCACAATAAGCTCCATGGATTCTGGAGTTCCCCACTCGGGCTGTAACAGCAACCGGGTGTGGCGAGGGCACTTTTCCGCATTTTCTTCCGCCCACTTTAAATCCTTATTCGTCAGCACCACTACCTTCAATTCGTCCGTATAAGCGAAAGCCCGTTCGAGCGGTTTTTTGAATCTCTTGGGAGACAGGGTGACCCAGTCGAGATAACCGCTAAGGGGAGACGAACCGCTAGTCTCGATATGCACCCTCAGCCCTGCCCGGTGCAATGCCCCGGTCAGAGGGGCAAGGTTATGCAGTAACGGTTCGCCACCGGTCACAACCACCATTTTCGTTCCACTGGCAACGGCCGACCGCACCAGTTCGTCAACCGTTTCTTCCGGGTATTTATCAGCATCCCAGCTCTCCTTGACATCGCACCACCAGCAGCCGACGTCGCAACCTGCCAGTCGAATGAAATAAGCGGCATGCCCCGTATAGGCACCCTCTCCCTGAATCGTATAAAAATGTTCCATTACCGGATACTTCGCCCGGGCAGCATCCGGTTCCAGCAAATCAACCGCACTTTCCGGCTGTTCTTTCTGCTTAAACATCGTCGTCCGTATATTCTACCCAGCTGTCCGGCGTTTCCCAGACAGTCACGGTGAGTCTTATCCCTCCGGGGATTCTTTTCCTGGTTTCGACATGGATATACTCGGCCAGTCTCTCTGCTGTGGTGACCACCGGCACCCGTTCATTCAGCAGGGAATGATCGAAACCGCCTTTTTCAGCATCACGACCCGCCCATTTCAATTCCCTGAAATCACAAACCATATCCGGGGTCTTCAGGTATTTGGAAGGATTCAGATGATGGGATTCCGCCGTAACGCGCACCCGATAGGAATGTCCGTGTATCCTGCCGCATTTGCCGTCGTAGTCTTCAATGGCATGAGCTGCATCAAACGTGAATTCCGTATTTAACTTCCAGGTCGGCATCTGTCTCTTTTAATCCGCGAAAAGCTTTGCGAAGATCAAACCACAGGGGCATGAAATCCTTCGTGTGTCTAAAAGATACGGCTTAATTCTGTCGATTGTTAGAGTGAAAAGCAACAGGCCTGTCAATTGTCAATCCTGATAAAACCCGACCAATCGTTAATGAATTGTGACAAAACGAAGTAGAAGATGTGGCTTCAACAGCCTATAGAAGGTTTTTGATCGTGATCTCCCGATATGATTGACAGAAGCGAGTTGTATTCGGCCTGCTTTTGGGAAAGAACATGACAATGCCGGAGGCAATTAACACGCGCTCCCTTCATCCCCCTTTTTCATTCTGATCCGAAAAGTTTCAGAACCTTATCGAGATTATCCGGCTGCGAGGGAGCTTCTTGCAGAAGAGAAGCCGTATACCGGCCAAGTCCTACATACAGATCCCGCAACTCAGGATTTGTTTCCAGAGCCTGCAGGTGTTTTTCCAAAGTCCGGATGTCGCCCCGCTGCAACGGACCACCCAGGGCAGCGACAGGACCTTCCGATAAGATGCGTTCCAGGGTCTGCCTCATAAGCGGCTCGAGCACTTCCAGTCTTTGGCTTTCATTTTCGGCTGCAGGTAATAATTTTTCCGCTGCAGCGGCCAGCGACGCCACATAATTGCACGCCAGCACGGCTGCAATATGAAGGTATCGCTTCTGCCCCGCCGAGACCCGAACCGTACGGGCTCCTAACAGATGAGCCAGCAGTTCCAGAACTTCTAATAAACCGGCCTCTCCTTCCAGACTGACCCATATGCGACGAAAAGCGGCAGGGGAAGGCTTTTGTGGAAACGTCTGGACCGGATGAAAGGAAGCTGTCCGCGCACCATGAAGTGCAAGGGTCCGAAGTTCCCCGCTTGACCGGCCGCCGGAACAATGGACGAAAGCATATCCCTGCAAATCATCCGAAAGTGATGCCAGCCTGCCGGCTGTCCGGGAGATGATGTCGTCGGATACACAAATAAATGTGAGCGGTGCGATTTCACCGATATTTTGCGGAAACGCACCGCAAACCGGGGAACCCAATTGCCGGGCAAGATCGGCAGCCACGGTTTCGGTCCGGTTAAACAGGCTGTAAACTTCAACTCCGTGTTCTCTCATCGCCAGCGCCAGGCAACGGCCAAGGCGTCCGGTTCCGATGATACTGACTGGCCCGGTATCTGTCTGACGTCTATTCATATCGCTTATTCAGCGCATAGCCGGCGACAAGGCTATATCCTTCAATATCCGAATAGCTGCCATCCAGAAACTCCACTTCCAGATCCCATATTTGTGCCAAAAGGATTCCGGCCAATAAGGCCGACTTGCCGTGCACAATCAAATCTTCCTGATTGATCAGGTACTTCAGATTCGAGCCGTCGCGGGCGTTAAGGTATTGCATCAGGCGTTCCAGTTTCTGCTTCTGGCTGACATGCATATCGCAACAACAAACGATCAACGCATTATAGGCGGGCAGTACATCGCTCATCACCAGTGACAGCTCCCGCATGACCACCGCATCTTCCCTGTTTGAGACCTGAATACCGACAGCCCTGAATTCTTTCGACTCTATAGCCTGCAGCATCATCAATTGCTGAGTCAGGGTTTCCTTTCCGCGAAGAAAATCGTCCGTTTGATAGAAATCATCTTCTTCATCACAAAAATCATCAACCAGTCTTGTATTGGCAGGTACCATTCCGAAAGGAGTTTCGAAATTATCGCTGTCGGAGAGGCAGATGCTGCGTTTAAGTGTGCGGTCAACCCCTTCCAGCACTACTATTGTTTCAAAATTATGAGGATAAACAGCTGCGTAGACTTCACAGACCTGCCGGAAATTCCGGTCATTAATTTCATTGGGAACGAACAGAATTTTTGCGTTTTTCCCCTTCCCCGGTTCTTTAACTTCCTCAATCGTTTTACGAATTTGCTCTTTGGTGCAGGATAACATATTCATCGCATGGGAAACAGGTCTTTCACCGGTACCATCGTTGGCCGGCCGCAGAATAGCCGTAAAGTAGGGCTAAATCCCCGCTTCCTCAACAAGGCCGACGGCTATCCAGGCTTCCTGATTCAGGACACTGAAAACCCGGAAACGGGTACGGTGAAATTCCACAGAAAAACGGTCCCTTCCCATGGGATGAACCGACACATTGGGCATTCCGGCGTACAGGCCCAGTCCCATCAGTTTGAGAACGGCTTCCTTGATGGTCCACAATCGGATAAGCGGAAAATCGTCGAGCAGGTCGAATTCATCAGGATGAAGGATTCGTTCGGCCAGGTGTTCGGGAAGACGCCGGTCGGCATTTTCGATATCCAGTCCCACTTTCCCATTCAGATGCAGTGCGCACAACACATGCCGCTCCGAATGGCTGATACCCACAGAAATATTTTCGCCTTCCTTTACCCCTACCGGACGGCCCCTTCCATCTTTTACTATGTGGAAGTTCTTCCGGCCCAGTCCCGCCATGTCTGCCAGATCCTTGAGCAGGATTCTTGAGGTGATGATTTCCGCCCGCCGCCGGTTATGGCGTACCTGCCTGAGTTGCTGCTGTTCCCGCCGATGCAGGCCATCTGCAGGGATACCGCCCGTGATCTCCCTCAAACCGGTAAAAAGTCCTTTTACGGGCAATGAAATAAGCTGCATTTCCATCGTTATTCAGAAAAAGGAGGCTGCCTTTCGCAGGATTGATTAACCGAAAAGTACAACTCCTTCACCCCTCCTCAAAACCCTTCGCGTTGCCGCCGCTTTTCTCGTTCGTAACCTTATGGATTGATCCTATACCAAAACCGCTGTATTCAGGTCAGCAGCCCGTATTATTTCTTTTCTTGTGAAGCCCCATCCACCTCCCCAGGGGGAGCCGGGAGATGGCATCGGATAGCAGGTGAGACAGATTGAACAGGTACGATCTCCAGTATTAATAAAAAAACACCGGGCACACTCATTAAGGTATGCCCGGTGCAATAACACCAGACTATTTCAGATTATGAAAGGTCTGTTTTATTTAATCAGCATCATGCTCTTGACCTGGCTGAACGATCCGGCCTGGAGACGATAGAAATAGACCCCGCTGGCCAGGCCCTTTCCACTAAATTGTACCGTATAGCTTCCCGCGCTCTGGGTTTCATTGACCAGTGTACTCACCAGTCGCCCGAGGACATTATATACCCGCAGAGTTACCTTGGCGTTTTGCGGCAACACGTAACTGATCTGTGTGGTCGGGTTAAACGGATTGGGATAGTTATTGTTCAGCACAAACTTCTTCGGGCGAAGCATCTGATGATGTTCTATGGGCGTCCACATGGAAGTCGTTATCGGCAGCCAGTCTGATATCCATGTTTCCACGCCAGAAGAATCGAAAGCGGAAACAGCATAGACATACTTTGTACTGGGCGAGAGTGCCGTTGTATCAGCAAACGAGGTATCAGAAGCCGCGACGGTACCGAAAAGCCTCAGATCTGCGAGACTTTTAGCAGTACCCGGGCCCCGGTATATATTGTATCCCATAAGGTTATTTCCCGCGGTGGAATCCCAGCTGATGGTCACTAAAACACTATCCAGTTTTCCAGCCGTCAGCCCGGAAGGAATACTCAAATCCGTCAGGTTTGAATCGGCAACTGCCGAAGTGTCGGTGGTTACGAAATCGACAAAATAGGTACCGGTCATTGTAGCTCCACTCCTAGCTGCTACCTGGACACCCACTCTATTGATTTTGGTAATGGTATCGGGTATCATCACGGCCATTCGATTCCACGCACCTATTTTCAGATTGGAGACATTATACCAGTTGCTTCCCCAGCCCCAATCGCCAGGCTGATAAAATGGCTGGATTCCGGCAATGCCTGTCGTATCCTGCGGTACCCATACCTCAAATACCAAAAGCTGGCCAGGTCTAACCCCTGAATTATCATTTTGGAAGGAAGAATTTCCAACACTATCGGGTTTCAATTTCAATGCAACGGAGTGTGTTCCACTGTACGCAATGGAGTCGACACTGGAAACTTTTGCATTTTTACCACCAACCCAGCCTCCCAGGCCGCCTTCGAAATCCCAGGTTGCGTAAGAAGGCGTGGCAGATGGCGGAGTTACCGAAACATCATCGATATAATACGTGCCGGCATTTTCTCCCA
>CAZNHE010000067.1:0-7988 GCA_964572735.1 uncultured Chitinophagales bacterium
CAACGGACCTGCCAATCTATCCCGGCTCCGGATCTTAGTATGGCATGGTGTGTCAGAAAATAAGATTTATGGGGAACATCTCCCCATTTCGTGTTTGTATCAAAGACAGTCTATTTGGGGAAGCAGACTTCACCCGCCATGCAAAACTACATCTTAGGCCGACGGCATAGCTTCTCTACAGGAGAGTTTCCTCCATAGGAGCCCTTATGGACAACGAGACGTTGGGAACGAGGGATAAACTTGGTACTTAATGCGAATTGTAATAATCCAACGAAATATAATTGTAGACTAACCAATTATTTTGACCAGTTCCATCCACGCCGGTAACAACAAGCTGTAACGTATTTTTAGAAATTGATTGGATTTTCAATCTTCCAAGAAAGTTGGTTGACGGCTTTACCCTGGCGCCCTGTACCGCATCATGTATGATTTGCGCACCATAAGTTATTAATTCCCGTGTCTTGGGATACAACATGAATTTACCTGTACCGGATGCAGATGCGTCCGACAACTGCTTATTATCCGAGGTAAAAATTACATTGCCCTTCAGACTGAAAGTCATGGTTCCGTAATCGGCCGCCGGGCAGACCCACGTAGCTCCTGACCATTGGGGATCGTATGTCCATGGACTCGGTTGTAGCCCACCGAAAAAGATCGGTCCTGCAAAATATTTACTGACACCGTTGGCGTCCAGATCCAACACCCATGTTTTCGAATGTCCCAATCCACCGGTAAGATCAGTCCACATGGTGTCGCTTACAAATCCCGGATCAATAGTAGTAATTTTTAAAATATAAGGATCGGCCGTTGTTATACCACCGGGACCTTCGACGCTATAATAAAGCGTGTCGGTTCCCGGGAAAGCGATATCTATCGTGTCAACCAGGCTGGTTGAAGTCCCCACGGGGGTAACCCAATACGGAGTTACTCCGGGAGTTTCGCTTTTCAAAACAAATTTATTAGGATTTGATTTTAGCGGAGTCACACTAAACTTCAGGGAACTCTTGGGTAATATGGGGCCCAGATCCGGATTCACCGGGTTACAGGCCGCAACCACCAGAATCCATCCCAACAAGGAGAAGAATATTTTAGCTCTGTTTTTCATGTCGTTCTGATTTTAAATGTGATTATTACCAACCGGGATTTTGTTTAAGCGTACCACCCGATAACGTGATCTCATCATTAGGAATCTGCATAAAACCACCGGTTTTGGTAATGTTTGAAGCACTGATGGTTGGAGAACCCGTTCCATCGTCGAGATAGGACATAGACGTATTCGCTACAATAGTATTTGCAGCCTTCTGAATTCCCTGACGCAGCAAATCCCAGTAACGGATTCCCTCGCCGGCAAATTCCAGGCGCCTTTCTTTCATAATAGCAGCTTCATCAATAGAAGAAACTGCAGGTAAGCCTGCACGTGTATGCACTTCATTAAAATATTTCAACGCATTTGGACTGCCCAGTTCCGCAGCCATCAACAATACATCGGAGTAGCGGATTACAAAATAATCCTGCTTTTGCGCAATTAGATAATTTAATGCCGGGAGAGGTGAATTATTCGTATCAGCTAACGGGCTGTACTTTTTAAAATAATACCCCGTGTATTCACGGTTGTTGGCGCTGCTGAAAGGTTTACCCGTGATTTGAGCAGATTTGGTATCCAGTCCTTCATCTTTTACCGACGTTATCGTAGCGAACCGGCGGGTATCATTGGGACTGTAAGCATTCCATAATTTGGGATCTACCGTACAGCAGCCCCAGCCATATCCGTAAGGATAGACGCTGGTTGCCCCCGCGGAGCCAAGCCTTATCCCGGTCAGAAGCAGCCAGGCATTTCCTGTGATATTTCCGTTGTAATTTGCGTTGCCGGTATATTTAATCGAGAAAACCACCTCGGGGTTATTTTCTCCGGCATAAGGAACGCTGTCCGCTTCAGCAGCAGCAGGCCATAACGAGGCAAAATCGGGTACCAGGCTATATCCACCGTTTTTGATCACATCTTCCACAGCGGCCAGCGCATTGGATTTTGTAAACCCTGCAATGGTTGATTTTCCATAGTAACCGCTATAGAAAAGATAAACCCGTGCCAGCATGGATTCGGCAGCCCATTTGGTTGCCCTGCCGGAAGGAGTGGCAGAGTAGGGTTTTGCAGGCAGTTTGTCGGCAGCAAATTTCAAGTCGCTAATTATTTGGGCATAAACGCTGTCGGGTGGGGCCTGCTGAACATTATCAGAAGTCGGCTTTATGATCAAAGGGATATGTCCGAACAGGCGCACCAGTCCATAATATAAATAGGCGCGAATGAATTTTGCCTGAGCCTCATCTGAATTACGCAAGGCTGTATCATTTCCCCAGTCAACCTGGCCGATCTTTTCAATCAGGGTATTGCAACGGTAGATGGCCTGATAATAGGCTTGCCAGTTAGGCTCGAATATATTGGTTTGTGACGGTGCAACGGACTTATTGAATTCATTTATCATCTCATAAAGATATGAATCACCACTGCCCGTACCGCCAAGAGCGTCATCAGAAGCCACTTCTGCAGCAATCGGCAAAGCCGTGCCTGCATTCCAAATCAAATCCAGACCATTATAGCATCCTACCAACGCCGTAGCGGCATCCTCCGGAGTTTGGTAGTAACTATCGGCTGTTTTCTGATTCGTGAGTTGTGTCGTTAAGAATTTCTGACACGAACTTAATGCAAACAACATCGTAATTGCGACCATTAAAATCTTATACGTTTTCATGCTTTATCTCCTTATTAAAATTTAATCCTGAGGCCCATCAAATAGGTTGTGGGAGTAGGATAAAACCCTACATCAACCCCTTGCCCAAAGTTATAATTGGAATTGGCACCTTGTGCACTGAAACCTACCGCCGGATCCATTCCGTTATATTTTGTAAAGGTCAGGAGATTATTGGCAGATACATACAAACGGCATTCGCTCAGATATTTAAACTTGATGAGATGGGCAAAATCAAAACCCAACGTAATGTTTGTGATACGCAAATAGGCCCCATCATGGACATAAAGATCTGAAAATTTTGCCCAGTTGCTCTTAGAAAGCGTCACACGGGGAAGCGTGTTTGAGGTACCTTCACCGTGCCAGCGATTCAAAATAGCCGTTGTCCAGTTTGCATACATATTGGCAGGATCACCGTAAGACTGAACAACTTTATTGCCGGAAACGCCACTGGCTGTTACGGAGAAATCGAAGTTCTTGTAATTCAGGGATATGTTTCCGCCGAATAAATTGTGCGGATTCGGATCACCGATATCGGTTTTATCGTCTGCATTTATTGCCCCGTCTCCATTGACGTCCACATATCTGACGTCGCCGGGCTGGGCAGTCGGTTGAAGCAACTGGCCCTTGCTGTTTTTATACGCCTGTATTTGTGCTTCATCCTGGAATATCCCGTCTGTTTTATATCCCCAGAAATAACCGATGGGATATCCTGCCTGGGCACGATAAAATTCAGGTGAATTGTTAAATAAAATATTGGTACCTCCGTGGATAATCCCGTCTTCCGTAGGCACACTGGTAACTTCATTTTTATTGTGTGTATAAGTTCCTGTTATAGAAAATCTAAAATCAGTACCAATACGGTCATTGTAAGTTAACTGAACTTCCATCCCTTTGTTTGTTACGTTTCCGCCATTGATATAAGGAGGCGTCGATACACCGGCGGTGGCAAGTAACGGGGCATGGATCAGCCAGTCCTTTGTCTTTTTGTTATACCAGTCAAAAGTGGCACTTAGCCTGTCGTTGAAAAATCCGGCATCGAAACCAAAGTCAAGCTGATGAGAAGTTTCCCATTTTAAATCCGGTGTTCCAATAGTAGAAGGATAAGAACCGGGTACATCGCTTCCGCCTATCTCATAAGTAGCATTCGACAACGCAATAAGGGACTCATAAGCGAATGTTGTTGAAATATTGTCATTTCCGTTAATACCCCAGCCGCCACGTAATTTCAAAAAGTCTAACCAGGGTTGAAGCGGCTTCATAAAATTCTCATTGGAGATGATCCAGCCTGCCGAGAATGAAGGGAAAGCACCCCATTGGTGACCTTTTGCAAACCTGGTGGAACCGTCATACCTGAAAACTACCGTAGCCAGATAGGTTTGCTTATAATTATAATTGATACGTCCAAAGAAGGAAGCATGAGCCACAACCGAATTGGCATTTCCACCTAATGAAACCGAATTTCTCAATGCCGTAGAATCCGGGTAGGTTGCCGTGAAGGAACTGATGGAAGAATTGCTCAGATAAGCATGTTCCAAATCGTTGAACAAGGTTGATCCCTGATTGGTGCCGTTCATCCAGCTTCCCTGGTATTTACGGATAGAACTACCCGCTAACACATCGAAATGATTTTGCTTTATGTCGAAAACGTAGTTTACCGTGTTATCCCAATTCCACGTATAACCAACAGAGCTGTTTTGAGAAATGGAATTTTGAGTGGTAAACGAAAAAGCGGACAAGTCATAAGTCGGGATAAAGCTATGATTGTCGCTACCGTCATATTCCAGTCCAAACGTCGACTTGATACTTAACCCTTTTACAGGTTGAATCTCTGCATATGCATCGCCCAAAAGCTTCTCATATCGTGTTCTGTTTTGGTTGGTAAGAACCATCAGGGCATAAGGGTTCGCTTCATTGACATCCCAGGGTCCCCCATTATAAAAAGTGGATTTCTTACTGCTCAAAAAACCTCCTGCCGAATCATACATAGCCAGGAACGGGCTGGTTTGAAAAGCGCCACGTAATGAATTGTTATACTGATCCTGGTCCTTAACACCACGTTGGTTGATATGTGAAAAGGTCAAATGCTCTCCTATTCTCAGGAAGTCGCCATACATTTTGCGCTCGGTATTGAGGCGGAAATTATAACGCTCATAATTGGAAAGATCGGATCCTCCTAAAATACCTCCCTGGTCTGTGTGAGAAAATCCTATGGCATAAACTGCATTTTCACTACCGCCTGTGATCGTGATGCTCTCATTTTGAGTGGGTACATTGTCAGAGAACATCTGACCCATCCAATCGGTACCCGATTTCATATTGTTAATCTGATCCTGGGTAAAGTACGGACTGGCGCCGGAATTTATAGCCGCCTCATTCATGATCGTTGCATATTCTTTTGCATTGAGCAAATGTACCTTTCGGGCCAGGTTCTGCCATCCATAATAGGTGTCAATAGAAACGTGTGAATGGGGGGCAGCCCCGTTGGAAGCAAAATGGCCACCTTTGGTAGTAATCAAAACTACTCCGTTAGCGCCGTTGACACCATAAATAGCAGCCGAGGCGGCATCTTTTAACACATCGATGGAGGCTATGTCATCGGGGGCCAGATATGAGATATCCCCTGTAATAACCCCGTCAACAACATAAAGCGGACTGGAATTACCAATGGTTCCGACGCCACGAATGTTCACCTTAATGCCGGCCCCCGGCTGACCGGAAGCAGGGGTGATATTAACCCCGGGCGTTTGGCCCTGCATGGCTTGCAAAACATTTGTCGTATTTTTCTCCGCAAGTGTGGCACCGGTTTCATGGACGGTAGCTCCGGTTACAAATGCCTTCTTTTGGGTACCGTATCCGACAACCACCAGCTCCTGCCCTGCCAACGCCTTTTGAGTCAGGGCAACGTTGATTATAGTGCGACCTTCAATGGGGATCGTCCGGGATTCGTACCCTACATACGAGAAAACGAGAGTATCGGTCAGAGAGGATACGTTTAATACGTAATGCCCATCGGCATCGGTAGCCGTTCCGGTGGTGGTACCTTTAACCAGTACATTGGCTCCAGGCAACGGTTCACCGGTACCGGCATCGGTGACCATCCCTTTGACCGCCTCCAGACGGGCGGGGACGGCAGGTACCGGCATCTCTTCGGTTGAAAAAATCCCATATGTCCTGGGGTTTAGTTCTTTGTAAGACAAGGCATAGCCTTTAAGGATTTCTCCTATAGCCTCGTTTATGTCGTCGGGAATATTCAGGGAATGCTTAACCCTTTTTTGCTCGATGACACCTCCCTTATACAGGAAAACCACCTGAAAGTGCTCTTCGAGTATGTTCAGTGCCTGCGATAACGGTACTCCCCTGTCTATGTGATTGGTTTCGATTCTCTGTACCCTTTCCTGCCGGGAAATGTTCCGAAACCAATCACCCAGGGTTTGTGCCTGCCCGACCGAATTTCCCAAATATAGCAGAAAAACCGCCAGCAGACCTGCCTGAAGCCTTACACGTTTTATAGCTGTCCCATTCATATGTTATCCATTTATTTTTTAATCATTTGTCCTATGTATATGGTATCCCCGGAAGCAGAACGATAAACCGGAGCTTTGAGCACCTTTGATACTGATTTTACCAGATCCGTCATCGTCCGGTAGTAGACGGCCCCGTTGATCTTCTCATCCGTCAGGGCAGGAGTAACTATTACTTTGATGCCGTACATCCCTTCCAGTCTGCGGGCGAATTCGTGAACGGGCGTGTAATTGAATTGTAGAACGCCGGTAGCCCAGGCGGTATACAAAGACGCATTCACATTCTTTTTTACTACGATCCCGTTACCTTGCAGCTCGACAAACTCTCCGGGAACCATTCTGATCCGATCCTTTTGGTTCGGCCCGTACTTTCGCCCGGGTTCCACGCTCACCGACCCTTCTTCCAGGACGACTGTCGTTCGGTCCGGGCGGGTGAAAACGACAAACTGTGTTCCCAGATCGTGAATGATTCCCTGCGGGGTGATCACCTGAAGCTCGGGCCTGTCCGATGAGCTTCTGTGAGCAATCGAGAAGTAAGCCTCCCCTTTCAGCCGTACCTGTACCTTTTTGTCAGCCACCCATCCGTCGAAATAGGTGAGGGAAGAATTTGATTTCAGGATGATGCTCGACCCGTCGGATAAGATGATTTTCTTCTGTTCTCCTGCACCCGTTGTAATGGTCTCCTGCCTGACTTCGGCAATTTGTTCCGTCTCCTGCTGATTTCCCCAGTCTTCCAGGTAATAGCCGACGCCGACCATAATCGCAAGGAGAACAGCGGCAGCCGCAGCATAAACCCAGTTGTAACGAATACTCAGCCGTTGTTCCAGCGGCAGTTTGTGTCGCTCTATTTCCGTTATTCTCTGACGGACCTGTTCCCATTTCTTGTCAACATCGGGCAATCCCGGGGCGGCAAAAGTAAAGCCAAGGAGCGATCGGGCGGCCCGTCCGGCAAGTTCCCGGTTTCTTTCACGTTCACCTACCCAATGATTCCATTTACGAATCTCTTTAACGGAAGCCGTGCCCAGAACCCATCTTTCAAACGATCCGTCCTGTAAAAGCTCCTGTTCTGTGTAATATTGTTGCTTCAAAGGAAACCCTTCCATTTTGGTGCTATTGTCCTATGTAGCACTAAAGAGTTCCGATAGACGGGCTTGTACTCACTCTCCGGATATTTTTTTACTATAGGCCGGACAGCCTGTCCAGCAAGAGGAAGGAATCCCCATGGAAAGTGGGCCTAGGAGCAGGAAAGGGATTAGAAATGTTCAATGAGCAACATACAATATTCAATCTTCAGCGGAGGGCGATTGTGAACATTGGACATTGATCATTGAATATTGATCATTGCCAACTCCCGGTTCTGTAGGCCGGACAGCCCGTCCAGCAAGAGGAAGGGCTCCCTATGGAAGGCGGGCCTAGGAGCAGGAAAGGGATTAGGAATGTTCAATGAGCAACATACAATATTCAATCTTCAGCGGAGGGCGATTTGTGAACATTGGGCATTGGACATTGATCATTGAATATTGATCATTGCCAACTCCCGGTTCTATAGGCCGGACAGCCTGTCCGGCAAGAGGAAGGGCTCCCTATGGAAAGTGGGCCGGGAGGCAGGAAAGGGATTAGAAATGTTCAATGAGCAACATACAATATTCAATCTTCAGCGGAGGGCGATTGTGAACATTGGACATTGATCATTGAATATTGATCATTGCCAACTCCCGGT